>JBDSLD010000321.1:0-10561 GCA_039916545.1 Ferruginibacter sp. | reverse complement strand
ACTTCCTCAAAATTGGTTTTACACTATGCTTAGGAGACATCATATACTTGCAACAAGCATTTTCACCACCCTGTCAAATATCAATTCCCAAATTATGTTTTCGGACACACAAACATCTTTGCAAATTTTATAATAAGAATACGAAAAAGGCATATTCATGATCTTTATTTTTTTCATTATTGAACTTAGTTCTAACGCTTAAAAAAGATTTCTAAATTTTGATGAATTATCAAATTATAATTTCAAATTCGGACTGACAATATTTCAAGACGCAACCACTTTTATAATTTAAAGCGGCTTAGAAAATAGCAGGCTATAGACAGTAAAGCAAAGAATTAGGAGTTTCAAAAACAGTTGATTAATAATTAGAAACCACACTATGAGATTACATCTATTGCCATGTAGTACAAAACGTTCAATTTTTACGCTATTGAAATCGAATTTTATATTTTAAAATGGGCTTTTCGATAAACTCATATGAAACAATTGCTACTACAATTGCTAGCAAAAGATTCATAGGAAAAGCTTGTACTTTCATGGCACTTTGGAGGCTGGGGCCCGTCCGTAAAAAAAAACCTTGATAAATATAAAGTCCATAGGAAATTTTACCAATATATGCCAAAGATTTGAATGATAATACTTTTACCAGAAGACTGGACTGATTAAAATATATAAAACACAGTAGCAGGGTATAACTTGCTGATTGAAATATAGAGGCACTGGCTAATAAAATGTTTGGGAAATACAAAGGACTAAGGTAAAGAACTAAGCAAACACAGAAAACTTTACTTCGGTTTTGGATGTTAAACAATTTTTGAAACTGATCTTTTTCCATAATTATAGTTGCCGCCATGCTACCTATCATGATTGGTGCACAAGCCGGAACAAACCATCTATCTATCAGAAAGAACTTGTCTAAATAATTGCCGTAAGGATATGTACCAAGATAAATATTAGGAAGTACAAAATAAAAAACAAAACATACAGCTATGACTATTAAAAAAGTCAAGATTAACATTATAAATTTTCTTACAAAGAGAAGCAAAAGCGGGAGCAGAAAATAAAATTGTTCCTCAACAGCCAAAGACCATAAGTGTCCTAGTTGTCCAGAATAATAATATTGTGGAATAAAATTATAAACATAAAATAATGCAAATAGTATCCCAGTTTTATCGATAGGTATCCAGCCCATTTTCATACAAAAGGCTATCAAACTATAGAATATCAGTAAAGCAGGAAACAATCGAAGCGACCGCTTTATATAAAAGTTTTTAAAATTGATTGAATTAGTTCTCCTAAGTTCTTTTTGCAAAACTGTGGTAATTAAAAAGCCGCTTAACCCAAAAAATATTTGTACCCCTGTAAGTCCGGAGAATAATGGCCAAACCCTTTTTTGAAAAAAAAAGGTCATGGGAAGATACATATACAAACCCAAGTGGTTCAAAATAACTAAAATTATGGAAACACCTCTGACACCATCGAAACCTTTAATAAATTTCACGAAAAATATTTAAATACTTTCAATTGGAACTATTCCACAGACTTCTCGATTACAGTTTCGATTATACGAAGGTGTTTTTCCTGACTTAATTCAGCGATAATTCTCGCCCTGCCAGCTTCGCCCATTTTTTCTGCAAGCGTTTTATTTTCCATTAATTCGATCATATAAATTGCCATGGATTCTGTATCAAATTCGTCTACCAAAAAACCAGTTTCATGATTAACGACTAAATCTCTGATGCCCCCGGAATTTGAGCACACGACAGGCAATGCTGCAGCCATGGCTTCCATGACAGAAACAGGAGCTCCCTCATTTAACCCATGGGTTAAAGTCACAGAATGCTGTAAAAAAACTGATGATTCACTGAGCGCCAGCTTAATCTCAGATTGAGAAGCCGCACCAGTGAAAACAACTTCATTCTCCAACTTCAATATTTTTACAAATTGTTTACAAGACTCTAACTGTGGTCCGTCCCCGATACATATAAGTTTTGCGCCCGCATGTTTCTCTAACACTTTTTTGAAAGCGGTAATTGTAAACAAATATCCCTTTACCTCAAAAAATCTGGCGACAGCTATAAACTGCTTCTTTTCAAAAGAGGGATTGACCAAGTAAAATTCGGGGTTAGGGCCACATGGTGTAACAACAATTTTCTTTTCATCGCATCCTAGTTTTATCAAATCCTCTTTCATTTTTTCTGACACTACAATTACATTTGATGCATACGCGAAAACAATTTTATAGCGAGTGCTATAGTTTGAAATTATTTCTGGATTTGTCGCATCGAAACCATGAAAATGAACGACAAGAGGTATACCTAATTCTCTTGCTATTTCCAATATCTCGCAAGCAGTCGGGCCATATTCAGCTAGAATACAATCAACCTTCTCTTTTTTAAATGATTTAAGCAACGCCAATTTTGTTATACCCTTTTTATTAAAAAACTTGAACATAAATTTTTCGACCCAGTTGAAATGATACAAGGAGTCAGTTCCTTCTAAGCAATTCGGAAAATATCCTCCATAATAGTATTTAATGTTGAAGGGAAGACGTTTATGAGCGCGTATAAACGTTTCCGACACCGCATTTTTTTGGGGTGATACTAATGCAAGATTAATTTTTCGTATTTTCATCAATTGTCCAGATCGAGATTCATCTTTTTTAAAACAAATTCCTTTCTTGATTTATTTATATTTTTAATGTCGACTTTTGGGTAAAGCGATTTAATTTTATTAATTAGTTGTTTTCGTAAAGCAATTGATTTTCTACTGTCCTCAATTAGCTGCTCCGAAAAGATTGCATGTGCATAATCTCTCTTCTGCCAGACAAAAATCTCTTTGTAGAGTACCAGTGGCTTACTTATTACCTGGGATATATGTTGCAAATCCGAAATAAATATGTTTTCTTCAACTGGTTGTAACTTTTCAGGAAAGTATTGCCTATTAATATCTAACATATGAGGAGTTGGAAAAGCAAGTATCAACATTCCATTTTCACTTAAATTTTCCTTAATGAAGTCGATCAATTGTTGTCTTTGATGTTTTTCAACATGTTCAATTACATCAATTAGCAATATAAGATCAAACCCTGCCTTATCCTTGTTCCTTGGTAAGTCGGTATAAAATTGACACTTTTCAGATTCGAAAAGATTTTTGGCAACTTTTATTGATTTTGCACTAATATCTATCCCTATTATTTGGGCATCTGGCCAAGTTAAATTACATCTATTGCACATCGCACCAATTCCACATCCTATTTCCAAAATATTGCTGGGATTTAAAGCATAGGTACTAATTGTGTTCCAAGCTTTTTCAGCTCTTTCGTTGCCATTAATAAAATCTCGGATTTTTTCAATTGAAGCATTATCGTAATACTCCTTAATTTTTTCGCTAATTTCGTATTTCATACAAACTCAATTATATATTTTCCAACTTATTTCGGGCAAAAACAACTTATTAATAGAATAATCAATTTTCGTAGCAGTATTGTTCACTTTACTTTCCTCTACAGTAAATATAATTGCACTTTCCACTTTTTCGATATTGTTTGTTGAATCGCCTAGATATAAGTCTATGCTATAATCACCGGGGATGAGTCTTAATTGAGGTATTCTAGCTTCAACACTCCCGTAATAAATTATATCATTATTTAGTTTATCTGATGTATAGTGTCGATTGTTAAATCCTGTTATAGCAATATCATCGTTATCCCGTATTACAAATCCGCTCACAACATTGTTGATACCATAGGCACAGTCGAAGGCCATTTTTAAAACCACTTCGTCACCATAATTTATTATGCCTTTATACGATGCAATCGATGCAGTTTTAATATGCCCGTTGCCGGAATATCGGCCTTTTTTACCATTTTCTATTTTACTTTTAAAGTATGCATCGATAATATTATTGATTGAATCCTTTCCGGATATTAACCCATTCTTTAAAAAAATTCCATTATGGCAAAGGGATTTCATAGCTTGCATATTATGGCTGACAAACAAAACTGTTCTTCCCTCCCTTCCACTTACATCTTTCATCTTACCCAACGCCTTCTTTTGAAATTCAGCGTCTCCCACCGCCAGTACCTCATCTACAATCAAAATTTCTGGTTCTAAATGCGCAGCTACACCAAAGGCCAATCGTACATACATACCAGATGAATATCTTTTAACAGGGGTATCAATGTATCTTTCCACACCGGCAAAATCAACAATCTCATCAAACCTCATCTTTATTTCACTTTTGGTCATACCAAGAATAGCTCCGTTTAGAAATATGTTTTCCCGGCCGCTTAACTCTGGGTGAAACCCTGTACCTACCTCCAACAAACTTGCCACTCTTCCTTTAATTTTAACCGAACCAGTGGTAGGTGACGTAGTACGACTAAGTATTTTCAGCAAAGTACTTTTTCCAGCACCGTTCCGTCCAATAATCCCCAATACTTCCCCATGTTTTACTTCAAAGTTAATATCCTTTAATGCCCATACATATTCGCTGTTTCCTTTTTGTGTCCGGTCATTGCTTTCACCGATTTTAATGTATGGATCTTCCTTTCCACGCATCCGATGCCAGGTACGATTTACATCATGCACCAGGGAACCCGTGCCTACCGACCCCAGCCGGTATTGCTTGGAAAGGTTTTCTACTTTTATTACCGTACTCATTTATTTATCATCAGTTAAACGAATTTTAGTACACCATTATGCGAAATATCAGGTATGAATTGTATGGATTTTAAACGACTCTATTTCACTTTTTTATACCGTGTCCATAAATGTTCTTTCGACCTTACTAAAAATCAACATACCCATTATTAATACTACCACAATGAACATAAGGCTGTACAATAGTCCGGCAGTGTCAACTGTACCAGTTCCGAATAGCGCGTAGCGGAAGGCTTCTATGATCGGCGTCAACGGGTTCCAGGCGATCCAGGCAGCAAATGATCTTCCTTTTAAAAAGGACAAAGGGTAGGCTACCGGTGTCGCATACATGAGCAGCTGTACTCCAAAACCGACGAGTACATTAAAATCGCGGTATTTTGTTGTCAGGGAGGAAATGATGATCCCCAATCCCAGGCCAAGCCCTGCCATCATTAATACCAGCAAAGGAATAAGCAGCCAACTTACATCAAAATGAAACTGGTGGTTTTTTATCCCAAACCACGCCATCGCGGCAAGCAGCAACCCAAACTGGATCCCAAATTTTACAATATTGCTCAACACGGTGCTTAAGGGAATTACCAGCCTGGGGAAATATACCTTTCCGAAGATCCCCGCATTAGCCACAAAAGTGTTGCTGGTAGCCGTAAGACAGGCACTGAAATAGTTCCAGATGCTGATGCCACTCATATAAAACAAAACGGGCTCAATGCCATCCGTGGGGATGTTCGCAATTTTACCAAACACCAGTAAAAAAACCAGGGTGGTAAATATTGGCTGAATGACATGCCACAACGGGCCAAGGATGGTTTGCTTATATTGGGCGGAAAAGTCCCGTTTCACAAAGAGCCAAAGAAGATCCCGGTATCGCCATACTTCCTTGAGATTCAGGTCCAGTAAGGCAGCTTTTGGCTGAATCACCAGGTCCCATTCTTTCTCAACCAGGACTTCTTCATTTTTCATCTGCGTTAGTAACGGTGGTATTGTTTATTTATTATAATCGGAATGTTGATATCTATCCGGGTAGTGGATTGGTGGTAACCGGTTAATTAAGCATGCAAGCGATTCTGTCTGCTTTATGCTATAAAAAAACATAAGAAAGACGGGATAAAACCGGCGCTTAGACCTTGTCCAATATCTCCCTTAAATGTTCTTTGTAAACCGGATACCCAAACTTCGCCAGCACCTCTCGGCGTTTTGGGAGATAAGCATTTTTATCATTAAAGACTTTCACGATGGCGGCGGCTATTTCCTGCTGATCATCCGGATTGATCAGCAAGCCTAACCTTCCATTGTCCAGGGCATCTACGGAACCATCTTTATTGCCAGCGATCACCGGCTTTCCGTAATACATCGCTTCGATAAAAACGATACCGAAACCTTCTTTCTTACTGGGCATGATGTATAAATCGGCGATGCAATAATGAGCGGCCAGTTCATCATCGGGTATAAACCCGGTAAAAATTACCTGTTGCTCTAACCCCAACTCTTTCACCAGTTGCGCTACCCTGGCCTGCTCCAGCTCGTCTGATTTTCCCACTACCAGGTATTTAATTTGAGGGAATTGTGCCTTTAGCTCTTTTACTGCAAAGAAAACATTGTCATAACCTTTGTATTGTTCACTGGAGGACAGACGGGTTAGGGTGATCAATACCAGGTTATCAATGGTCAATCCATATCGTTTTGACAGCACCGGACTCCTTTGATTTTCCAGCGGCAATTGTAAAAATGGGTCGAGGCAGTTATTTAAAACAGTAATCTTATCTTCAGCCACCTGGTGTACCGATATCATGCGCGCTTTTGTAAAAGCACTTACCGCAATCACCTGATCGCATTTGGCGAGCATTCTCTTTTTCAAAAAAGGAAAAGGGCTCCATACTTCAATGCCATGCGCCAGGAGTACCAGCTTTGTTTTAGGTGATAATAACTTAATTAGAAAGCCTGGCAACAATAAATTGGCATGGCTGAGGATCACTTGTTTACACCCTGTCCCCTGCCGGAGGGCTTCGTACACAAACTGTAATTTGTTTTCGCCAAATCCATCAAAGATAGCTGCGGGGAAATATTTTTCATCGACGTCACCCGAATCATCATACATCGATAACACTTTCAGCGAATCGCCACCCTGTTCACAGGCAAGTTCCCGCAGCGCCATTCCTGCTACCCTGGACACTTTTTCAATGCCCCCTGTCGCGGAAAAGGTTCTGAGCGTTAGAAAGAGTGTTTTATCAGGCATGCTGGTGTTTGGTGACTATCAGGGAAGCAAGGTAATGCGACCAATGCATTTCACCCGACTTGAATTTTTTATGGTTCCCGTTGGCGTTAGATTCCATGAGGTCACGTGCATATTCGTCTCTTGACAGCCAATCTTTAAAGGGAAAGGCAAATCCCATCTTTGGCCTGTTCCATATCGGCTCGGGCAATATATCGCGAAACGCGTCTATCAGCAATTGCTTTTTTAATTCGCCCCTGTATTTTACAGCCGAGCTTATCTGAAGTGTCAGCCTAATAAAATCTGCATCCAGGAAGGGTACGCGTATTTCAAGGCCATGCGCCATGCTCATCACATCAGAATCACGCAACAACTGGTTCTGCATGTACATGTTTGATTCCATCCAACTTGCCTGGTTCTCGGGTGCCAGGTAACTTATATCCGGTAGGTTGGGCTGTGAAGACAATATATCCCATATTTCTTTTTCCTCAGCCCCTAAATTCGCGGCTATCTCGCTGGGCGTAAACTGTCCCCGCAAAAACAGGTATTTGCCTACAGGGCCGTCAATGCTTAAATAGGCCAATCTTTTTAATTGCTTGGAACCCCCAAACCTGCCCGCCCTCAACACTGCATTGGGCAACTGACTTAATACCAGGGCAGCTTTAATCCTGTTAAAGGACGGGTAGCCCCCGTACAACTCGTCCGCACCTACGCCGGAGAGTACCGACTTTAATCCACTTTCGCGGGCATACTTGCTGATAAACCAGGTATTGACGCCATCGCAACTGGGGAGGTCCATAGCATCGAGAATGGCGGGAAAATAAGTATGAAATTCGGCTTCTTTCAACAAGTGCTGGAAATGATTACAGCTTAGCTTGTCTTTCAATAGATCCTGGTATTTCTTTTCAGAAAAGCTGCCTTCTTCAAAATAAAGGGATATGGTATTTAGCTGTACTTTCTGTTCATTTGCAAGTAATGCGACAAGGCTTGAATCTAATCCACCGCTTAGAAAAACCCCAATGGGTGCATCCGATAACAAGTGTCGCCTGACGGCTTTTCTTAGACAGTCTTTTATCAGCTCAATCGCCTCCGCTCTACTGCTAATCTTCTCGAGGTAGCTAAACCGGTTAAATGCTTCCCCGATTAATTCCCCGCTATTAACCTGGTATTTAAGCCAGGTACCTTTTTCAAGTGGTCGTACATCTTGTAAGGTGGTAAATGGCTCTGGCAGGTGACCATAGGCCATCAGGTAAACCGGCCATTGCTGGTTCTTGGTTTGCAACCACGGAATTCCAGCTAAAGCCCTTACTTCCGAAGCAAACGCCAGGCCCTCTTTTGTAATGGCATAATACAAGGGTTTTATCCCGGAAGCATCTCTGACAAGGTAAAGATTAGCCGTAGAAGCATCCCATAAGGCAAATGCAAACATGCCTTCAAAACGCTTAAAAGATTCAGTACCCCAGGTAGCAAATGCAGCCAGTATTACTTCTGTATCGCAGGAGGTGGTAAACCGGCATCCTGCCTTTTCGAGTTCGTCCCGCAATTCAGGGAAATTGTATAACTCACCATTATAGGATATCCAATATCGCTGATCGGCGTACGGCATCGGCTGGTGGCCGGCCGATGTGAGATCCAGAATGGACAGCCGGCGGTGTCCCAAAACCAGGTTTTTATCCGGATCGCAATAGATCCCTTCATCATCAGGCCCACCTGCCTTTAATATGGAACACATTCCTTTAACCAATGTCTCAACAGAAGCGATTGGTAAAGACCTATTAATTATACCCGCTATCCTGCACATTATTTTCCGGAACCTACTATAACAGGCTGCGCGTGTTTTTTATTGATATAATAATCGTAGCGTTCGGTAAAATCTTTATACGTATTACGGATGCCTTCTTTAAGATCGATCGCTGCTGTCCATCCCATCGCATTGATCCTGTCCACATTTAATAATTTACGGGGGGTGCCGTCGGGTTTGCTATCGTCGAATACCAGCTTACCTTCAAAACCAGTGATCTCTTTAATAATCAGGGCCATTTCTGCGATGGTATGATCTGCACCTAACCCTACATTTACGATCTCCGGATGCTCATATTCCTGTATCAAAAAATAACAGGCTTTCGCCATATCGTCCACGTGCAAAAATTCCCTTCTTGGGCTACCTGTGCCCCAAATAGTGACATTATCGGCCTTGTTGACTTTTGCCTCATGAAATTTTCTGATCAGTGCAGGTAATACGTGTGAATTTTGAAGGTCGTAATTATCTCCGGGGCCATACAAATTAGTGGGCATGGCGCTGATAAAACGGCAGCCATATTGTTTGTGGTAATACTCACACATTTTTATACCTGCAATTTTAGCAATGGCATAAGCCTCATTGGTCGGTTCCAACGCGCCAGTCAGCAGGTATTCTTCCCGTATGGGTTGCAGCGCATTCTTCGGATAGATACAACTACTGCCGAGGAATAATAATTTGGTAACTCCTGAACGGTATGATTCATGGATCACATTGTTTTGAACAGAAAGATTGTCATAGATAAATTCTGCGGGATAAGTATTGTTGGCATGTATGCCTCCTACTTTTGCAGCCGCCAGGATAACATACTGCGGTTTTTCGGCTTCAAAAAACTCGCGTACGGGCTGGTGTTCGCGAAGATCCAGTTCTTTCGAGCTGCGTGTAATAATATTGGTGTAACCAAGCCCTTTAAGCAGCCGCAGTATTGCGCTTCCCACAAGCCCATTGTGACCGGCGATATAAATTTTATCGGTAAGATTCATAATTAATGTTAGTTAAGTTGTAATGTGCTATTTGTAATAATAATTTGGAACTGGATCGTAAAGATACGAACCAGGGCCGGTGGAAACTCATGCGCAGGGCTCCAGCCCTGTGTCGTCTTTGTTACTAATATTCCGTCTAAAACAGTTCTCCACATTAAAATACCAGACAAATTCGGCTGTTTTAAATTCAGAAAATTTTGTTTTTTTTGTCACTCACGACGGGTGGAAACCCAGGCGCAGGGCTCCAGCCCTGTGTCTTCTTCGTTACTAATATTCCGTCTAAAACAGTTCTCCACATCACAATACAAGACAAATTCGGCTGGTTTATATTCGGAAATTTTAAATTTTTCGTCACTGCTTTTTTCGAACGACTTTTCAAAAATATGAAGCAACTCCTTCACACTTTGCACCGGTTAACTAATAATCGTCAAAGAGGAGTAACAGGGAAGACACTGGGCCGGAGCCCTGCGCCTGACGTGGTATCTTTAATTTTTCGTCACTGCTTTTTTCGAACGACTTTTCAAAAAATTATGAAGCAACTCCTTCGCACTTTGCACCGGGTAACTAATAATCATCAAAGAATAGTAACAGGGAAAACACAGGGCTGGAGCCATGCGCCTGACGTAGTATTTTTAATTTTTCGTCACTGCTTTTTTTCGAACGACTTCTCAAAAATATGAAGCAACTCCTTCGCACTTTGCACCGGGTGACTAATAATCATCAAAGAGGAGTAACAGGGAAGACACAGGGCCGGAGCCATGCGCCTGACGTGGGATTTTTAATTTTTCGTCACTGCTTTTTTTCGAACGACTATTCAAAAAAATATGAAGCAACTCCTTCGCACTTTTCACCGGGTGACTAATAATCATCAAAGAGGAGTAACAGGGAAGACACAGGGCCGGAGCCA
>JBDSLD010000320.1:0-27584 GCA_039916545.1 Ferruginibacter sp. | reverse complement strand
AAAATTTGATAAAATACTTTCTGCCTGCGACTTTATTTTCCCTTCCCTATACACCGCTTACCCGGATAGCGAGGTAGGTAATGAAAAAAATAAAAAATATTTGACAGAAAACTTAACGGCCGCCCTGGCATATGGTGTCCGTCTTAAAAAGCCGGTTATCCCTTTTATGTGGAATGCCGTACACCCCTCCAATAAAAAACATGGGGGTGAATTATTAACAGCAGAAGAAATGTATAATAATATTTTGTTTATAAAAAACTTCAAATATAAAAATATAGGGGTTCAGGGAATTATTTGGTGGGATCCTGATTACGTTTGGTTTGGTAAATATGTCAAACTTCCTGCTGATTTGCGAAGTGAGAAAAGTACAATTGATATTCAATCGGAATTATTTTACAAATACACAAAGCCGTTTATCACCGAAAATTAATAAGGAAACCAACAAACCAATTAAGGTATAAAAAAAGTGATGAGAATTAAAATTTGTGTTATTTATAATTATGCTCAACATTACCGGTTAGCTATTTTTCAGCTATTAAATAAAGAATTGGGATGTGACTTTTATTTTGGTGATAAAATGAAAGATGTTAGAAAATTAGACTATAAATTATTGCCCGGGTTTAAAAAGGAGTTAAAGAATGTAAAAGTATTTTCTAACGCATATTGGCAAAAAGGTGCTGTGTCGCTTTTCTTTAGCAACTATAAAACTTACCTGGTACTTGGTGAATATTATTGTCTTTCAACCTGGGTGTTATTGATACTAACTAAGTTTTCTTCAAAAAAAATATATTTGTGGTCGCACGGTTGGTATGGCAATGAAAACCGGTTGAAGCGAATCATTAAAAAGTTTTTTTTCAATCTGAGTGATCATGTTTTTCTATATGGCAATTATGCCAGGGACCTGATGATTAACGAAGGTTTCAGCAGTGAAAAACTAGATGTTATTTATAATTCGCTTTATTATTCTCATCAAATAGAAATCAGGGACCAATTAAAGAATACTGATATTTATTCCAACTATTTCCACAATGAGGATCCTGTAATAATATTTATTGGAAGACTCACTATTGAGAAAAAACTTAGCCAGTTGTTACTGGCTCAAGACGTGCTGGCAAAAAATCATATCCCTGTAAATTTAGTTTTTGTGGGCACTGGCACAGAAGAAGCGGATTTAAGAATGCAAGCCGAAACTAGCGGAAATTTAAACTGTTGGTTTTATGGCCCCTGTTACGATGAACGAAAGATCGGTGAATTAATTTACAATGCAACTGTTTGTGTATCTCCGGGAAATGTAGGGTTAACAGCTATGCATGCCATGGTTTTTGGAACACCGGTAATAACCCATGACGATTTTACTACTCAAATGCCTGAATTTGAGGCTATCATCCCTGGCAAAACAGGCGGCTATTTTATAAAAGATAATATTGGAGACATGGTAAGTAAAATAGGGGAATGGATTTCCCCGGCCGTTGACCGGGAGTCAGTGCGTAAATTATGTTATGGCGTGATAGATGAAAAGTACAATCCTGCGTTCCAGGTTTCTGTATTTAAAAAAGTTATTGTGAAAGACAACCTATAAATTCGAACGGACATCGTTACATAAAAAAATCAAAAGCTTCAGAAGCTTTCTTCGCAACTATGTGTTTAACACCCTGCGACGAAAATAACCGGCAGTTAAAATGAAAAGAGCAATATTATTAATAGGAGCTTTAATAAAATTACCACTGCGAATATTTTCCAGAATTTCAGTGTTTGCCCTAATAAATAAAAGCATCGTGCACAAGACCACGGCTGTGCAATTCGGCACCAGGCTACACTGGTCGGAAGTAGGAAAATATACGTACATCGGGAATAATTCATACGTAATTCATGCTAAGCTGGGAAGCTTTTGTTCAATTGCGAATAACGTTATGATTGGCAGTGCAAGGCATCCTTTGAAATTTGTTTCAAGTTCCCCGGTTTTTTATAAAAAAGATAACTTATTAAAAAAGTGCTTTGCCGAAATTGATTTCCGGGAATATGAAGATACACTGATCGGAAGCGACGTCTGGATAGGCGCAAATGCATTTATCAAAGCAGGGGTGACCATAGGACATGGTGCAGTCATTGGTGCCCATTCTATTGTAACGAAAAACGTTGATCCCTATGCGATCGTTGTAGGTAATCCGGCTAAAGAGATAAAAAAGCGATTTGATGATGCCACAATAAATAAGTTGTTGCAAAGTAAATGGTGGGATTATAGCGACGAATTGTTGCAGGAAAAGGCCGCAGATTTTGCGGATGTACCAGCTTTTCTAAAGTCACAATCATTAGCCTGATTTTTTATGACTATTCGAATACTTTGGTCGGCCATCGCGATAGATAAGTCATATTGCAACACAATTTTTTTTGCAGTTGGGAAATTAATTTTCAACTATTCTGCGCACAAAATTTGCCAAGCAACGAAGAACAAATAAAAGAAAATAAGCAGCATTCAATACATTTAATAATTAAAAAAATGGACATTAAGAAGAAATTACTTGTTACAGGGTCTTCAGGATTAATCGGATCAGAAGTGTGCAAACATTTTGATCACCTGGGATGGGAAATTCATGGCGTGGACAATAATCAACGGGAGTCATTTTTTGGCCCGCAAGGCAATACCCGCTGGAACCAGGACCGCCTGGTTAAAGGTTTGGAAAGTTTTAATCACCATGAACTGGACATAAGGGACAGGCAGGGAGTTATCGATCTGATCAAAACTTTGGCGCCGGATGCAATAGTTCATACAGCAGCGCAACCCAGTCATGACAGAGCAGCAGCTATTCCTTTTGAAGATTTTGATACAAATGCGGTTGGTACCTTTAACTTGCTGGAAGCAACCCGCAGGTATAGTTTGGAAGTACCCTTTGTTCACATGTCTACGAACAAGGTTTATGGGGATGCCCCCAATGAAATTAAAATGGTTGAATTGGAAAAGAGGTTCGACTATGATGATAAGACCTATGAACACGGTATACCTGAAACGTTCAGGATAGATCAAACCAAACATTCACTTTTCGGTTCATCCAAAGTTTGCGGAGATATCTCGGTACAGGAATACGGTAGGTATTTTAATATGCCAACTGCGTGTTTGCGTGGAGGCTGTTTAACAGGTCCCAATCATTCCGGTGTTGAGCTTCATGGCTTTTTAAGTTATTTGATCAAATGCAACCTGGAAGAGAAAGAATACACCGTGTTTGGATATAAAGGCAAACAGGTGAGAGATAACATTCACTCTTATGATGTGGCCCGTTTTATCGAAGAATTTATAAATGCGCCACGTATTGCAGAGGTTTATAATTTAGGCGGCGGAAAAGAAAACACCTGCTCTATCCTGGAGGCATTCGATATTATTTCAGGTATCAGCGGTAAAAAAATGAAATATAAATATGATGAAGGAAATCGCATTGGCGATCATATTTGCTATTATAGCGATTTGAGAAAAATGAAATATCATTATCCAGCTTGGGATATCACAAAATCATTACAGGTAACATTTGAAGAAATACATGAGGCCTGGACTAAAAGAGACTAATATGGCCAGAGAGGTGGTGATCATTACCAGGTATTTTTTGCCAAATGTAAATGTGGATTCGGATGCGGTTTATAAAATGGTGCAAGGGCTGAAGGAGAATAATGATGGCATCAAAATCCATATTGTTACGACGGAGAGCAAATACAAAACAGATGTAAATGATGACAGTAAATATTCTTTGGAGCTGCTGAAGGATGTAAAAATTTACAAAATAAAAAGTGTATTTTCTAAGCCTGCATCAGCGGTGACTAAATTACTGTCAGACCTCATCGAGGGGTACAAACTGGTTGTGCGGGCCAGGAAACTTAACCTGCCGAATATTGTATCTTTATCCAATCCGCCCCTGATTGCCATGTGGCATTCTTTACTGTTAAAAAAGTACAACTTTTTTTATTGGTCGTTTGATATTTTTCCGCAGGCGTTTGTTTCCGACCAGATAGTAAAAAGCGGCAGCGCCATATATCAGGTGTTAAAAAAAAATACTTACCGCAATGCTCCGAAATCAATCATAGCCCTGGGCGAGAACCAGTTTGATTTTTTGCAGGAAACTTACAATAAGCCCATCAATAAAATTATTTTACCCTGTGGTATTCACAATGAGCAATTGAATGTAAACCAGCCATTGCCTTTTTGGAAGGATGCCGGTTCAATAATAATCGGATACCTGGGAAACCTTGGCCGGCCGCATTCGATAACGTTTCTTAAAAATGTAATTACGGCTGTCGCAAACAGGTCGAATTTCAAGTTGATTCTTTCTGTATATGGTTATCACAGCGAGGAATTGCATAAGCACCTTGATTTAACAAAATCGAATAATATTTTCCTGGTAGACTTTATCGATAAATCCCAATTAGGATTAATCGACGTGCATCTGGTTTCACTGATGGAAAGTTGGGCTAATATTTCTGTGCCCTCCAAAGCTGTGAGCGCTGTATGTTCCGGCGGCGCGCTATGGTACTGTGGCCCCGGGGCGGTTGATACCTGGAGCATGTTTAAGGAATGCAGTTTTAAAACCTCTGATCAGCTGGCGGAAGTGGCAACTTGTTTAGACACAATAAATACAGAGGTGTTGGCTGTTAAAAAATCCAGCGCCGCTGCAATAAAAGAAAAATTGTTGCAAACAGAAAAATCAGCTTACCAGTCAATTTATAATTCATTGCAGTAACGGACGTTTTTTATATGCACGTGATAAAATACCCGGTATGAAAATCCTTCTTTCAGGCGCGAATGGATTTCTTGGAAAAGCCATGCAAACAGCCTGGCGCGACCACCACGAAATTGTTACACTGGGTAGGGGAGGGAACGCGATGATAGTCTGCGACCTTTCCCGGCAGGTTCCTGTTTTGCCGGTAGTCGATATGGTAGTCCATGCCGCCGGTAAAGCGCATGTGGTCCCAAAGACTACGGCGGAAAGGGACGATTTTTTTAGCGTAAATGTACAAGGCACCAAAAATTTGCTGCAGGCCTTAGAAAATAACAGGTCGCCTGAAAAGTTTATATTCATTAGCACCGTGTCTGTGTACGGATTAAATGAAGGGATTAATATAAGCGAGACAGCGCCCTTACTTGCCGAAGATCCTTACGGACAAAGCAAGATTGAAGCGGAAAAGTTAGTGGCTGACTGGTGTACAAAAAGGAATATCAAGTTTTACATTTTGCGGGTTCCGTTAATAGCAGGCAAAGATGCGCCTGGTAATTTAGGCGCAATGATAAAAGGCATTAAAAACGGCCGGTATTTAAGTATTGGAAAATCCGCAGCTAAAAAATCAATTGTACTGGCTGATGACCTCGCCAGATTTTTGCCCGGTCTCCAGGGGCAACCGGGCATTTATAATCTTACGGATGGCTATCATCCTTCCTTTGGGGAACTGGAACATTACATTGCCTCCTTCTACAATAAAAAAAAGCATTTTTCCCTTCCCTTGCCACTGGCAAAAATGCTTGGTATCGCAGGGGACCTCATTGGGACAAAATTTCCTGTAAATTCTGCCAGGTTAAAAAAAATCACCAGCACACTCACTTTTGATGACAGCAAGGCCAGGAAAGAATTACAATGGCATTCTCACGAAATATTAAAAGCATGGACATTTGAATAATGAATTATTAATCAATTTATTGGTGAACATTATTTTGCCATTTATTATTTTGATGGCAGCGGAGATCGTGTATTTCAGGATTGCCAGTCATTTTAATATTATCGACCGGCCCAATGAAAGAAGTTCGCACGCCATTCCTACTATCAGGGGTGGCGGCGTCATATTTGTATTATCGGTCATTTTATTTTTTTGCTGGAATAATTTCAGCTACCCTTATCTCCTGGTAGCAGTGCTTATTTCCGGTATAGTTAGCTTTATCGACGATATACGCACGGTAAACAACCGCCTGAAATTCAGTGTCCATGTGATATCAGTATTACTGATATTTAAGGAATGCGGGATACTGACCGGCATGCATCCGCTTTACCTCGTAGCCATCGGGATATTTTTTATAGGTGTTATCAATGCCTATAATTTTATGGATGGGATCAATGGCATAACAGGTTTGTATTCCCTCGCCGTGTTTGTTCCCTTATTTATTACCGAATCAAATAAAAAGCTGCTGTCACTGGAGCTTTTTATAATTATTGGATTGGCAATTTTCAATTTCTTTAATTCCCGTAAAAAAGCGAGGTGTTTTGCCGGTGATGTTGGCAGTATAAGTCTTGCAATACTGATCGTATTCATACTGATCATGCGAATCCAGGAAACCAGCCACCTGGAATATATAGGATTGCTGATCGTTTACGGTATTGACGCCATATACACGATCGGTCAACGGTTGTATCAACGGGAAAATATCTTTAAACCTCACCGGAAACATTTATATCAATATTACAGCAATGAAAAAAAAACGCCCCAGATCAGGGTCAGCGTTTCCTACGCTTTGTTACAATTCCTAATTAGTCTGGCTATTGTATACGGGTACCTTGACTATGCAGGATTGCTCCTGTTGTTGCTGATCTTAAGTATTGTTTATTGGATACTAAAGCTGCCTTTTTTGAGGGTAACTGCTTCCAGGTGACTTTTCTTTCCTGATCAAAGTAAATGAGTATGCTAATATGAGACATGAAAAACAGCTGGTCAATTCTATTATACAATATACATTCGGTGTTTTAATGATCCCGGCCACCGGTAAAAGTTAAATACAAGTAAAATAGCATACAATAAATGACCTCATTTTTATACGATTTAAAAGGACAGGCTACCGTATTCAATGGATTGTTTTTCCTTTTAATCATGGCCCTTATATTTTACCGGTATAAAAAAAGAAAGGTTGCAATAGCGCTGGCAGGCGTCTCGGTAATTATTTTCTTATTGTCCGCCACGCGGTATTTGCCAGATTACCTGGCTGATAAACTGGAAAGGAAATATTTACCCTTAAGCCTGCCAGTCAAGAATTCTGATAGCGAAAAGGTATTGATCCTGGTTTTGGGAAGCGGCTATACCCTGGATGCAAGACTGCCTGCCAATGCACAAATCGGCCTGGTGGCGTTAGGTCGCCTGGCAGAAGCGATCAGGATAAACCGTTTACTAAAAAACAGTGTGCTCATTTGTTCCGGTTATTCAGCGCTCGGGCTGGAGACGCAGGCGGAAGTTACAAAAAGGGCAGCCATTCTTTTGGGCGTCGATTCCGGCCGGATCGAAACATTGAATAAACCCCGCACTACCGGGGAAGAAGCTGAAGAATTAGGGAAATTATACGATAAAAATTCCAAACTGATAATTGTTACCGATGCACTGCACATGCCCCGTGCAATAAAATTATTTAAGGCCAAAGGATTTAATCCGATACCCGCACCTACCAATTTTAAAATAAACGGGGGCCCTTCCAAGGAGTCTTTACAATGGTGGCCGTCCGTCGACCACATCAACCTGATGAATAATGTGATACATGAATATCTCGCAAATTTAAAAGCTTCGCTTACCGGTTAAATCCCGACAATATCTTTTCTTACAAATGATCAGGAATCATTTTTTCTCTCCCGTCCCTCTCCTCCGCAAGCATTTTTTCTCATTTTTTATACACCCTTTTTATCCCCTGATTATACTGGACCTGACAGGTCAGTACTTCGATTTAATCATTATATCAATCAAGATGTAATATTCACTTTTTTTCAATTATATGACTTTTGTATAGAAATTATAACCAAATTACGTATACTTAACATAAAAATTAATCCAAAATGCTCATTTTCCCCAGTTTGGCAGTACTTTTGCAAATAGGAATAAGGATGTGCGTTTAATTTGCATAAAGCAATAATTCGTCTTTTGCTTCGTTAAACCTGTGATCATAATTGTTTTAAAAGATCGTTTTTAATAATAAACATTTGATAGTCAGTAGCAAAATATCATGGTATTATGCTTTTGGGTATTAGTTGTATTTTCAGATAATCCTTAGATCCTACCGAAAATTAAATTAACCATTATGGCTAACCGTTTACTTACAAATTTTGCACCCCGCTGGATCATTTTTTGCTGTGATATTGTACTAATATCCTGCTCGTTTATCTTTTCTTTTTTTCTCGTTAACCATCTTTCAGTTGATTCTAGTGACCTGGCTGTTTTTTTACCAGGATTGATCACCAACCTGGTAATAAGTATTGTTTGTATTGTAGTATTCGCCATTTATAAAGGTATTATCCGTTACTCTGAAATCAGGGATATCGTCAGGATCATAAAATTTGCATTTCTTCAATTTGGAATATGGAGCCTGGTATATTTTATTTATACCAGGGATTTTGTTCCCGGTAAAGTGACTTTCGCTCTCTTGCTGATTAATTTATTTGCAGTGATCTTTATCCTTGTAGCATTCAGGCTCCTGGTAAAAGAGGTGTATTTTATGGCCCAGGCAAAACCTAACCCTATACACCGCACGCTTATTTTTGGAGCTGGTATGATGGGGCAGATCACCAGGAAAGTGCTTGAGCAAGATGCTAAAATAAATACTACCCTGGTTGGATTTATCGATGATAGCCACCACAAAGTCGGAAAAAAGCTGGAAGGCCTGCCGATTTACAGCGCTGCAGGCGAACAACTGACTCGGTTATTTAAACAAAAAGGCATCACACAATTATACATAGCCATCGACAGGCTGACGGTAGAAAGGAAGATCGCCATTACTGACCTATGCGCGCCGTTTAAGATAAAAGTCAATGTAGTTCCACATGCCAATCAATGGTCAGGTGGCCTGTTTCAGAAGAGACAGGTAAAAGAAATGAACATTGAAGAGCTGTTGGAGCGTGATGAGATCGTACTTCCAAACGACTTGTCTAAAGAAAATTATAAGAATGCAACCATCCTGGTTACTGGGGCTGCAGGTTCGATTGGCAGTGAAATTTGCCGACAGCTGATAAGGCACAATTTCAAAAAACTGATTATGCTGGACCAGGCAGAGTCTGGATTGTTTGATCTTGAATATGAATTAAAGCAAAAAGGTATGCAACCCACAGGTATGCATGTAGAAGTGGCATCTGTAAGGGATTACATGCGGGTGAAGAAAATATTTCTGACTCATCAGCCTGATATAGTTTTTCACGTGGCGGCTTACAAGCATGTACCCTTAATGGAATACTTTTGTAGCGAAGCCGTGCTTACGAATATATTTGGAACTAAGGTAATAGCTGACCTTGCTATGCTACATAATACAAAGAAGTTTGTACTGGTATCCACAGACAAAGCGGTTAATCCTACAAACGTGATGGGTGCTACCAAACGCGTTTCTGAGATCTATATACAGTCATTAAATGACCGGATCGAATCGAATACTGAATTTATAACCACTCGTTTTGGAAATGTTCTTGGATCTGCGGGTTCCGTTGTAGCTACCTTCAAAAAGCAAATTGCGGAAGGAGGCCCGGTTACGTTGACTCATCCTGAGATTACCAGGTATTTCATGACAATTCCCGAAGCGGCCAAGTTGGTTTTGGAAGCCGGAAAGATTGGTAAATCAAGTGATATCCTGTTGTTCGATATGGGTAAACCTGTAAAGATCCTGGATTTGGCGATCCGTATGATACAATTGGCAGGATTTGTTCCGGGAAAGGATATTGCGATCGAATATACACAGCTTCGCCCGGGTGAAAAGATGTATGAAGAATTGTTTAAAGATTCTGAAGAATTTGCACCTACTGACCATCCCAAGATCTTACGGGCTAAGAAAAGCTCGGAAGCCAATCCTAATTTTTACTCCTTGTTAAACAAATTAGAGGCTGCGGCAATTGCCCATAGCAATGAATTGATCACACCAATTTTAAGCAAAATGCTTCCCGAATTTGAACATGCTCCAAATAAAACCAAAAAGCTTCCAAATGTTGATAAGGTTGAGACCCTGCCTTTTAGCATAAGGTAATTTATAGTCAATTATTTCAGGTATAGTTTATTCGTTTAATTAAAATTGTATCAAAGCCATAATGTCCAATGTTTCCATTGGCTGGATACTAATAAGTTATTCTGCGATTGTCGGCAAATTACCAAGCTGTTGTCTTTTTTCTGGTATGTTTTAACTGAATCATTTTCAACAGTGCCAGGGAATATAATTTGGGATTAAACATTCCAGCACACTCAATTAAATTTAACCTCCAACTATCCTGCTGTAGAAGTACTTCTACAAAGCGGGAACTATCAACTATTCCTATTCCTGGTAAAATATTTTTTGGTATATCGGCGTTATTGTATAGGTAGAAGTTCCCTAACAACTTTTACTTATCCTAATCTCTACGAAAACCAAATCACGTACCATGAAACCAGGCAATTCTACCCAGCTATTTGGCTTTTTTTTAAAGTCAGCTAACGCGCTTCGTACTCCTAATTATTTCACCCGCTTATTATTGGCTTTATTCCTTTTAGCATCGTTCGCATCATACGCAGGGGAAAACAACAAGTTTTCCGGTACACCCGGAGAACACATAAGGGCCAATCTTTACCTGCTTAATAGCAATAACACTACAATATTGGCAGATGGTGTTTTAACAGAGTACAATGACTTATATCACGACAGTGTTACCCTTGAAGACGCTTACAAGTTTACCAATATCAAAGAAAATTTAGGAATAACGCGTTATGGAAAAATTTTGGCAGTTGAAAGAAGGCCAATCATTGCCGCCAGTGACACATTATTTTTAAAATTATGGAAAACTTCCTGTAGAAATTACCAGCTTGAGATCGTCACGGCTAATCTGAACCATCCGGGTATGCAGGCATTTTTAGAAGATGCTTTTCTCAATACAAGCGCACCTATCACCCTCACCGGAACTACAAAATTCAATTTTGCTGTTACAACGGATATGGCCTCTGGAAATATAGACCGTTTTAGAATCGTTTACAAGACTGCCGCATTCAATGCTTCAACCCTGCCCGTTACCTTTAGTTCCATTAAAGGTTCGCTGCAGAGCAATAAGATCGTGGTAGAATGGAAAGTTGAAAACGAGATCAATATAGAAAAATATGAAGTGGAACGCTCTGACAACGGCATTAATTTTAGCAGCGTAAGCGAGGCTTCTGTAAATAAACAGAACGGAGCTGTTCGTGGTTATTCCTGGGTTGATAATAGCCCGGTTACCGGAAATAATTTTTACCGGGTTAAAAGTGTAGATCTCGATGGCTCAAAAAAATACAGCCTGGTTGTAAAAGTTACCAGGGTAAAAGCCAATGCCGGATCTATAACGATCTATCCTAATCCAATCAAAGGGAATATGGTAAACCTCCAATTTACAAACCAGTCAACAGGTATCTACCAGGTAAGGTTGATCAATAATAATGGCCAGGTAGTATATACTGGCAGGTTACCGGTAAACAGCAATAATATTTCACAAACAATATTCACCAGGAAAAAATTATCCGGCGGAATCTATCAATTGGAAATTAAAGCGCCTGATAATACAATTAATGTGCAACAGGCAATTGTTCAGGAATAAGCAAGTATAAGCTAAGGACCCACATTGGCTCATCATTAAATAACAATCACTTAAATCATACAAAAACCCCCCGATGAAAACGGGGGGTTAATATTTTTGTCTAAGGGGAACTAATTGATTAATAATCCCTGTTGTAACCGCCGCTGCCGCCGCTTCTGTTGCCACCGCTGCCGCCATAACCGCCGCTGCCGCCACTTCTGCCGCCACCGCCACCATAACCGCCGCTGCCGCCACTTTTCTTGTAGCCGCCACCGCCGCCGCTTCCACCACTACCGCTTCCAAAGCTGCGCTTTTTGAATCCACCGCCGCCGGCACCACCTTCCTGGCGTGGCTGAGATTCGTTAACGATTAATTTACGACCTTGTACTTCACTTTCGTTCAAACTGGCGATGGCAGTTTTTGCTGCTTCATCATCTTCCATCTCAACGAAACCAAAGCCTTTGCTACGGCCGTTCATTTTGTCTTTCAGGATCTTAGCGCTTGTTACGCTGCCATACTGAGTAAATAAATTGCTTAGATCGTCGTCGGTCATTGTCCAACTCAGATTTCCTACGTAAATGTTCATTGTAAAAACTTTTAAAAATTAATAAAAATCAGTAATGACTTAGTTGGTACAATGAACTGAAAATGGACATCTAAAAGAGTTCTATCAGCTAACGACGAAAGACTAAAACCATTAATGCTCTACAAATGTAGTAATTTATTTAAAAAAACAAAGCTTTTCAAAAAAATTTCATATAACAGGCTTTTCCAATATCATTTTGGCTAACCGGCTATTTCTGTCATAAATATCATTTCTAAAATTTAACTTGCCTTCTTTATCGACCCATGCCGTAAAATAAGCGATAAAAACAGGAACGGTTTTTTTGAGGGTTACATATTTCTCCACTCCTTTTGTCATGGCTTCCGAAATTTTATTTTCTGTCCAGGCGGAATCATTTCTTAGCAGGTAAGTAGCCAGCTTTTTAGGTTCAGAAAGCCGGATACAACCATGACTGAACGCCCGGTTGTCTTCATTGAATAAAGATTTTGCAGGAGTATCATGCAGGTAGATACTATGACTGTTTGGAAATAAAAATTTCACCAGGCCCAAAGAATTATTAGGTCCTGGTTTTTGACGAACAGCACCGTTGTTCCATTCCATGTTATGTTTAGCCAGGTAGTTCGGGTCACGCCTGATAGCAGGCATTGTTTCATTTTTTATTATGCTCGTCGGTATATTCCAATAAGGGCTGAAGACAATGTATTTCATGTCCCCGTTAAAAATCACCGTCTTGTGCTGGTACTTTCCTACTACAACATTCATGCTCCAGGCAAGACTATCGTTCTCGTATACATGTAGTTTAAATTCAGGGATATTTATTACCAGGTAATCATTGCCCGGTTGAACAGGTACCCAACGGCTGCGCTCCATATTCACCATTATTTGTTCAATTCTTTTATCTATCGGGTAGTTCATTTCTGCCAGTAGCGCTGTGTTTACGATGCCATCTTCTTTGTAGCCCAGGCGATGTTCAAGATTCCTGACACCATCCTGTAATGGTTCATCAAAAAGAGCGGAATGATTATTTGTACCTAGATCTCCCAATAAGAACAACCTGTCACGAATCGCCACAATTGTTGCAGATGAATCAGCCAGTTTATATGTTTTTTTATCAGCCTTTATAACAGTTATATTTCCCTGTGCTTTAATTTGGTTGTACTTTTTAAGGTAAGTTTTTAATAAGTTGTATTGCCTGTAAACCGGGGAATTTGCTAATACGTTATTCCCGGTTACCAATGAATCCAACAATTGCTGGCTGGTAATTTTTTTACGCGGGATCAGCCATTCGGAGGCCAATGACTGTTGCTCACTTAAGCCTACCCACACATTTTTTGCATAAGACAAATACTGCGCCGTCAGCATCAATTCCACCATGGGCGAGGTTTTGGTGTTCCCTTCTTCACTTTCCATTAGGGAAGACAGCGCTGTTTTGTAGGGAATAGTATCCGGCACTCCCTCATCACTTATATTTTGAATAAGATTATATAAATTATTAGCGGGCTCAATTATGCCTTTATCATCATACCAGGCGTAAGCATAATTTCTGCCTTTATAAAAATTGCTAATATCTTTTTCGAAAGTTTTGAATTCAGGAAAACTATCGAGGAAATTTTTGATGATCGAGCTGTCGAATTTTATTTGCGTCTGGGCGCTGAAGTTACCTGGAATACCCATTTCTTTTGCAGACGCTTTTGGGATGCTGTCTGTATTTACCCGGGGCGCTTTTGTATTGTTGTTGCAACTCGTAAAAAAAATATTTGATAGAAGGATGATTGCACTAATGCCAGTGTAAAATTTATTCATTATAAAAATTTGATATCGTAATAAAAGAAAAAAAAGTACGGAAATAATTTTAAAGTAACGGCTACGGATCAGGGAAGTTAAATAATTTGAAGGAATCTATGAAGGCATGCCTGCAATTTCACAATATGTTAGAACGCTGACTGGTAAAAAAAATCCGCCTCGTTTAAGCGAGACGGACCATAAAATATTTAATGTCTAAATTATTCAGCAATTACTTCAAATTCAACTTCGCATTCGTTACCGTTACCGAAATCTATTTTCGCTTTAAATGTGCCTAATTCTTTTACGTCGTCAAGAATAGTAATCCTGCGGCGATCAATTTCGTAGCCTTTTTGTTCTTTGATCGCACGGGCGATTTGAACAGAAGTTACGCTACCAAATATTTTTCCGCTTGTACCGGTTTTTGCGCCGATTTTCAATGGGCCGTTTGTTAAAGTTGCAATTACGCTATTGATCTCCGCCAATAATTTAGCTTCCTTCTTTGCTTGTTGCTTTACTTTTTCTTCCCTTTGTTTAAGGTTACCCGGACTAGCCTCGATAGCCAGTTTGGAAGGGATCAGGAAGTTACGTCCGTATCCGTTCTTTACTGTTACCAGTTCATTAACGCCGCCAAGGTTATTTACATCCTGTATTAATATTACCTGCATGATTTTGCATTTTTACCCAATAACGCCTTCAGCGTACTTTCATCCTGGTAAAACCGGGAATTAGGGTGGTGAAAAAAATTATTTTAAAAGATCCGTAACGTAAGGAAGAATAGCCATTTGACGGGCTTTCTTTACAGCTTCACCTACTTTACGCTGAAACTTCAAGGAGTTCCCGGTAAGGCGGCGCGGCAATAATTTACCCTGTTCGTTCAGGAATTTCTTTAAGAAGTCGGCATCTTTATAATCAATATAATGGATACCCATTTTCTTGAAGCGGCAATATTTTTTTGGACGCTTTTCAGCTTTGATCGCTGTGAGATATTTGATCTCGTTTGGTTTTGCCATGATTATGCCCCCACTTTTTCGTTAGGTGTAAATTTTCCGCCACTTCTCTTTTTGGTGTTGTAATCGACGGCGTATTTATCGAGTACAGTATACATGTGACGCATCACTGATTCGTCACGTAAAAGTTGAGTTTTCAACTTTTCATTGAAGCTGGTTGGCGCTTTATATTCCATCACCCAATACAGACCAGTGGTCTTTTTGGCGATAGGATAGGCCAGTGATTTTAGTCCCCAGGGATTAAGGTGCACTATTTCGCCGTCATTATCTTTAACGATAGCAGCGAATTTGCTCTGAGCGGCTTTATATTCCTCTTCAGACAGCACAGGGGTAAAAATCACCATCAATTCGTAGTTGTTCATTTCCCTGATTTTAGTTTAAAAATTAGTTAATTACCCGCAAATTTGCTTACGGGGCTGCAAAGGTAAGGAAATAATGGATAAAAAAAAGAAAAAGACAGGGTTGGTTTGCCCTCGATAAATCCTTGGGAAAAGCTATATGGCTATTCCACATTTACCCTGATCCCTTCGCTATGACTGGTAAACTCCGGCGCGTACATACACTGGATCGTTGTGATACCATTGCTGAAATTGCCGGCGTGTGTTACAAACAACGGGTATTCAAACACATAGGTGCCCCTGCTCAGCCAGCCAAAGAAGAAATTTGTGCTGGCATCTTTGGTACTTTCGTAGTAGCCTAAGCCTCCCTGGTATTTGTAGCCACTTATCACATTGACCGGTTCCATACAGGCGGCTCTCATATCCTTCATATGCACGTATTCCATATCGCGATCCACCTTTAATTCAATACGCACCTTTATCTTATCACCTACTTTTAAGCTGGCACCGTCGCTGATCGCCTCCAACACCGGCCCTTTGTCCGTGTTCTTTTCAATGAATAATTTTTTGCTCAATTTTAAAGGAGTTGCTGCTACTGTTATTTTATCCAGGTCTTCAAAATATTGCCAGTAAACAGAACCCCAGGAACTTTGAGCGCTATTGGCAGACGAAGTTACAGCCCCTGCCGGCTGCAGTGTCACGGAAATGTTGCCCATTTCCGGCTTTACATTTTCGGCTGAAATTGTTTTTTTGAAATATCCGGTGCCTGCCTCGGCCTTATCATCTGTGCTTTTTATAACAGTTCCACCTAAATTAATTGCTACTTCTTTTTCTTCATTTAACCAGTTACTACCTCCCAATAATAGAGCGTAGCAGGCTTCCGCAGTAGCTTTCGTTGTTTTCCAGTTTTGTGTTTGCTTTTGTTTTAACAGCCAGGTTTTAAGGTCGTTGATCGTATTAGCATTTTTATCGATGTCGGTAAATGCTTCTATCACCATTGATTGGCTTTCGATAGGGGCCTGGTGCCAGTAGTAACCGCCGGCGGCCCAATCTTTCCAATACATCCCCATTTCATCATTGTTGATGGCATTTTCTTTTAAAGACCTGATGATTGCCTTTGGTGTAACATCGTCATTGGTGCGATGCAACGCCAGGGCTATCATGGCCTGCATATATTTGCCATTGCTCAACCAATACTTTTTTGCCTGTCCGCGGAAATAAGCATACGCCGTTTGCGATTTTGCCGGGATAGCATATTCGTTGAAGAAACTGCGCATGTACAGGTACTGGATCGCCGTATTGCCAATATTATTATTTTTCAGATTGGCCTTGTATTTTAACAAATTCTCATAATCCTCCTGTATTTTTTTATCGAGGTACGGCATCGCCTTATCCACCAAAGGTTTTATTTTTTTATATTCAGTTTCTGATAGCGCGTTCAATTTTCGAAGATGGCCAATGCCAGTCACGATATATTGGGTCATGTACCTGTCATCCGGCCCACCTTTGAACCAAACAAATCCTCCGTTCGGGCTTTGCAATTCTGTTAACTTATCAAGCGCCTTACCCGCTTCGCTGCTCATCTTTACCATATCAAATAACAGCGCAATATTTTTCTTTTGCTGCGTTTCATTTTGAGCTGCCAATACCCAGGGTGTTTCCTGCAACAGGGCGGATTTTAATTCTTCATTTTTTTGCAAATTGCTCATTAAAGCCGCTGTATCAGCTGTTTTCCATTTTTCAAAAACCATTTTTATTTTTGGCATTGAATTGCTGACAAAAGTGGCCAGGCTATTGGCGTAGTACCGGTTAAAGGTTTGTTCAGCACAATCATATGGATATTCCATCAGGTATGGCAAAGCCTGCACCGCGTACCACACCGGGTTTGAAGTATATTCCACCGTTAACGCATGGTTGCTCAATGTGCCACTATTGCCGCTATTGAGTAATTTTTCAAACCGGAAATCTTTTTTATTTATATTCCGCAAGTTCAAAGGAAGGGTTTCTGTTACCAGCATACGATTGGTTAAAATGGGTAGGGCCATTTCCTCGCCATCAGAAAAACTGCCGTCCGGTTTATTGGAGGATCTTGCAATGATCCGGTAGGTCATGGCGGAATTAAAGTTGAATGGAATTTCTATAGGAAATTTAACAGAAACGCTTTGACCAGCCGCAACGGTAAAATACTGACTTGGGAAAACGTTTTTGAACCAGCCATCTACCGGTTTATTAGTAGCGGCATCCAGTAATTCCAGTTGGCTCGTTCCTGTTAATTCACTGTCGCTCAGGTTTACAATTTTAGCGCTAAATTCCATCCGGTCGCCTTCTCTCATAAATCGCGGTGCGTTCGGTTGTACCATCAGCGGTTTTTGGGTCACCACATTTTTTTCCAGGTAACCGCTTGCCAACTCTTTTGTATGTGCCAATGTCATCAGCTTCCATTGAGTCAGCGCTTCTGGTATGGTAAAACTAAAGGACACATTACCTTCCGCATCGGTTTTAAGATCCGGGAAGAAGAAAGCTGTTTCATTAAAGTTTTTGCGAACCTGGACTGCACTGTTGTCTGTAGATTTATGAGGCGGCAGGCTTACGGATATGCTATCTGCTTTAATTTGTTGGTCATCGGCGATTGATGGAACGGCGAACTGAAGACTATTAGCTTCCATCTTATCCATCACTCCATCGCCATTTATATCTGTCGTTGCCACGCGTGAAACACTGCCTGATATACTTTTCTTTTTTCTACCACCATAACCAGTCACAACTAAGTTCCCGTTTCCAAAATATGAAAACACACTTAACAACCGATCATAGGTCTTAGGTTCAAGTGGTGCATAGTCAGCCATTATCCGATCATATTCTTCTGAATTAACAGCACTAAATCCATTCTCGCTCCAGGTTATCCTGTTTGCCAGGCCCGGCCAAATATTTAATGCACTCCAATTATGCATTTGGAACTGGTCAAGGCTGGCATCATACATACTGACCAATATTTCCGCAGCAAGCTTTTCGCCCTTGCTACCGCTTATTTTCGCGGTCCATTTTTCTTCGCTGCCAGGTAATATCTTATCTCTGAATGTTTCATAATTAATTGCCAGGTCTTTATTATCCCAGGGGATCAAAAAATTTTCATCCCCCTTGTAAACCCTGTTATGTTGTACAAATACATAACTCACTGCCATGCCACCACGATCAGTTTCATTTGCGCTTATTTCATTTTGATAAGGCTGACCAGCTTTAACATTTTGGTAAGAAGTGGTAGTTGTTTTATCCATCTTGCCAAGCGCCTGGATTAGCCAAATGTTTTCAAAGCCAGTCTTGATCGCATACTTTATTTTTTGTCCGGGTGCCACCTGGTGTTGGTCTACACTTACTGTCACCGGGTCTATGGCCGCTTCACCTGCTTTGCTTTTATCTCCCCCCTGGATTAAAATAAACTTCTCCGCTTTTACCTCTTCTCCGTACTTATCCCTGGTTGTCGCAATAATTTTATACCACCCCGCAGTTGGCTTGCTGTAACCAAGGGCCCACTCTCCATTTGCCTTTGTAGAATCTGACTGATCGGCCATTTTTTCGCCCACCGGCCATTTATCTTTTTGATCCTCATCCTTGTAAATATCGTAAGGGAAATATCCTTCATATTGATCCCTGCTCATCACAAACTGGTCGGGCATATCCCAATATCGTTCACGAAAAATTTTATTGGGAGACTTCAATTTGTAAATAGCAACATTCACTTTTGCCTTTTCAAAAATGTCATTGGTATTGACAGAGCGGATCTTTACATTTTTCAGGCTATCGGCATTTATTTTATCAGGCACTTCAATATTTAATTGTATAGCCTGGTAAGCCACCGCAACAGATGTTTCGCCACTCCTTGTTTCTCCGTTTAGGTCAGTGATATCGGCACTTATTTCATAATAAAAAGTCGGCTGATCTTTTTTGTTGATCGATTCATCCGGTATCGCTTTAAATGAAATATTAAACTCACCTTTTGTGTCAGTAATCGTTTGTCTATTGGTAATTTCCATTTCATCCGACGATCTGCCGGGAGGCATAATCTTGCGACCGTAACCTCCATACATACCATACCACCATGGCTGGTAGCGTACCTTACGGACAACCCGGTAAGTAACCTTCGCGCCATCAATCTTGTTGCCCGCATAAGCTTTTGCGGTGCCTGTTACTTGTATACTATCGAATAAACGGTAAGTGCCGGTTGGCTTTGATACTTCTACAAAAAACTTTGGCCGCTTATATTCTTCTACCTTAAAATATTGAGTGGTATTGTTTGCTTCATCAAACAGGGAGAACTGGCCGTTTAATACACCTTCGGGTAATTTAAATGAACCGTGGTAAGAACCATATTCATTCGTGCGCATTTTCAGCTCGCTTATTTTTTGGCCGTTAACATCTTTTAAAATAATTGAAGAAGTAAAATTTGGCAGGACGGAATTTTCGGCTGGCTTATCACCTTTTTTTAAAACGATCCCTTTAAAATAAAGCGTTTGACCAGGACGATAAATGGATCGGTCCGTAAATAAAAAACTTACCTGTCGCTGTTCCTGGTCGTAACTGCTATAAGTATTACTGTAATTGTTTTCATCCATGAATAACTCATCGGCTTTACCGGTCAGCTGCAATAAATAGCTTCTGTATTCCTTTGTTTCCTTCAGCTTAAAATATCCATTTTTATCCGTGGTATAAGCTTCCGCTTTTATTTCTTCATTGCGGTTGGTTTTATAATCATATTTAGTTTGCCATACCTGCACGATCGTGTTAGGTAGCGGCTGGCCGGTCTCGCGGTGCAATACATTATATTCGTTCCTGCTATTATGTACGTAACTGATATTGCTTGAATAGATCAGTTGCCTCGCAAGAATATTTTTTTGCAGCGAAAAGTTTTCATCCAGGCTTGCCAGGATAAAATACATACCGCCCGGTAATACGTCTACTTTTATTTCAGCGGAATGAGATTGATAGTCCTGGAGATCAGGCATCGACACGTTCCAGCTCTTAATGGCTTTTAAAGAAACGATATCTTTCCATAATTTATCATTGTTACTACGGTCCAGTTTTCTTGTATCTTCTCTGGAGGTTTTGATGATCCTGAAATAGATGGTCTTCGCGTTTTTGTAGGTCACCAAACTTCTGAATGGTTGTCCCGGAACATTTACCTTTTCCGTTTCCACGTTTAGGACGGGATGTAAGATCTGTACTAATAAATTCCGGCAATTAGCAGCGCCTTCCGAATTTGGAAATTTTTTGTCTGCTTCATCGCAAATTTCTTTTGCTCTTTTTATTTCATACTGGTTGTCAGTATTGGAATTGGAACGAAAATTCTGGCCTTTGTCATAATAGATCCTGGCCCTTAAGTACATGGCCTGGGTTACGCCCGGATTTCCTGCGTACCTGGATTCGATGTCCTTCAGTGCTGCTTCAAATAAAGCCGCTTTGTTTTCATTTATTGCATATACATAAATGAAGTTTAGCCTTACCAGGTCCGCATCCAGTAAAGCATTGCGGTTAACATCGGATAAATGGAACTGTAGAATTTCCTGTAGTAAAGTAATGGCTTTATGATGTAAGGAAGCAGTGTCCTTCGTGATAAAAGAGGCTTGCACAAATTCATTGACCGGCGCAAATGCTTTTGGGTCGTTGATGGTAAAACTATAAGCAGGTTTAGTAATGTCACGCTCATCATTCATAAAATATTCCAACGCCCGGTGCGCCAAAAAGTCGAACAGGGTAGGACGGAGTTGCCTGGTGTTTTGACCCTTAACAATGATGGGATCAAAATTATCCAACTTTGTTTCTTTTAATTGCTTATCATTTGCCAGCGACGACTTATATAATTCTGCAATAGTGGAGTTCAATTTGTCAATGCTCCAGGTGTTGATGTCTTTGCTGTTTTCCTCCGCCAGTTTGGTACGGGAATAAAACCGGTAACGGTTATTCTGCAGGTATTGCCAGTACATTTCAGCCTGCATGCTTTGTAAGATATGCTTGGCCGGAATTTTAGCATTGGCTATTAAAGTATCTACAAAAAATATATTATTTTCCCTGCTGTCTTCCTCCACCTGGTTCCTGTATTTCACCTGGTACATGGCACTTTTTATTTGTTGCGCGCTATTATTATTTTTTATCGCCAGTTGGTAGATCACCATAACTTCCTGCAGGGCAGATTTGGTGAGGCCCTTTTTTTCAAGGTCCGCTACTTTTTTCCAGTTGCTTGAATAGTCGTCTTTTGTTTGTGCCATTAGTGTAGAAGAAATTGTTATTACAAAAAACAATAGTGTTAATTTCTTTAAAAACATAGTCATCCGGTTTAAATTACAAGGTACAATTTGTTGATTGAGATACATAGATATCATGCTTTCACGATACCTTATGTGTAAAGATGAACTAAATACAGGCATTACATAAATTGCACCATCATAATTATTTGTTGTGATGGATCTCACTCATTGTGCTGTAGTTGGGTTTGACCACATAGGTACATGAGAGACATAGGGTGAAAATTAGCTGGTTTGCATTGATGTTAGATTTTATCGTACACAGTTTACGTCCGGCGACTCTCTGCCAGCATACTTCTTGCATTCATCTGGTTATTTCCGGCAGGCATACATCGCGACAAAATTTGACCAGGTAAGGGGTTTTTGTCAGGTAAGGGCAACGTTCCTGAAGAACATTAGTCACTAACTAAATTGGCTCTGTAAAAAAAAATTTTTATAAACACAAAGCTCCTCCAGCACTAACCTTCACGGAGTTGGCTCCCTGGATATTAGTCTCATTTGGTAGAAATTGATAAAAAAATAACCCCTGGTTTTGCCAGGGGTTATTTTTTATCAATTGTTAAATTTAAATTATTTCTTCAATGCCTCTGCCATTGTTTTACCAATGTCTGCCGGACTTGCCACTACATGAATGCCACATTCTTCCATTATTTTCATTTTAGCCGCGGCAGTATCATCTTCTCCGCCTACAATAGCACCGGCGTGGCCCATACGACGACCCGGAGGCGCAGTTTGTCCGGCGATAAAACCTACCACCGGTTTTTTATTACCTGTTGATTTGATATAATGAGCAGCTTCCGCTTCCATTCCGCCGCCAATCTCACCGATCATTACTATGGCATCGGTTTCCGGATCATTCATAAATAATTCTACTGCTTCCTTGGTAGTGGTGCCAATGATAGGATCGCCGCCGATGCCGATGGCGGTAGAAATACCGAGGCCGGCTTTAGCCACCTGGTCGGCAGCTTCATAAGTAAGCGTACCGCTTTTTGAAACAATGCCAATCCTTCCTTTTATGAAAATAAAGCCGGGCATGATACCTACTTTACATTCATCAGCAGTAATTACACCGGGACAGTTAGGGCCAATTAGCCGGGTATTCTTTTCCAGTAAATAATTTTTTACTTTCACCATGTCCTGCACCGGTATGCCTTCCGTGATACAAACCACCAAAGCAATGCCAGCATCCGCAGCTTCCATAATAGCATCGGCAGCAAAAGCAGGGGGAACAAAAATAATACTTACGTCAGCCCCCGTCGTTTTTACGGCATCCGCCACTGTATTGAATACCGGCTTCTCCAAATGGGTGGTTCCACCTTTACCGGGCGTAACACCACCCACCAGGTTGGTACCATATTCGATCATTTGAGTTGCGTGAAAAGTTCCTTCTGTACCGGTAAAACCTTGTACGATGATCTTAGAGTTTTTATTTACGAGAACTGACATTGTATTGATTAAGAATTAAAAATTAAGAATTAAGAATTTTTTCAAAGATAGGGCATCAATTAGCAAATTTGAAAATTTGAAGATTGAAGACATTCGCGCATGGAACATTTTCACATTTAATAATTTTCAAATTATTTTATCTCCTCTCCATGACTCAGTATCTCCTCCATATTCCTGTCATCAGCAATAATGCCCTTGGCTTCCAGCATGCGCATGTCCTTAGCATCCTGCAAAAATTTGGAGGCAAAAATGAATGAATTAAGGCGTTCATTCTTTGAAAAAATAATTTCCTCGTTGTTACCGTTCCATTCCTTTTGCCCTTCAAACATATACAAAATATTTTCGCCAATCTCCATTACACTGTTCATGTCATGGGTATTGATCACCGTGGTCATTTTGAACTCCTTGGTGATGTCGTAGATCAGTTTATCTATCACCATGCTGGTTTGCGGATCAAGGCCCGAGTTAGGTTCATCGCAAAAAAGATATTTGGGGTTAAGCACAATCGCCCTGGCGATACCGACCCTTTTTTTCATACCGCCACTTATTTCTGATGGAAATTTTTTATTCGCGTCTTCCAGGTTTACCCTTGCCAACACCTCATTTACCCTGGTTTTCTTTTCGCTGCGGTTCATTTTAGAAAACATATCCAGCGGAAACATTACATTTTGTTCCACTGTCATACTATCAAACAATGCTGAACCCTGGAACAACATACCAATTTGCTGGCGCAACTCCTTTCTATGCTCATCCGTCATATCGGTGAAGTTCACGCCATCATAAATAATTTCACCGCTATCAGGCTCAAACAAACCCACCAGGCATTTTTGCAGCACTGTTTTTCCACTGCCGCTGGTGCCGATGATGAGGTTGCATATGCCTGTCTGCATTACGTGGCTTACATCATTCAATACCACTTTTTCACCAAAACTTTTGTGTATATTCTTGAACTCTATCATATTAGCCGGCAACGGGATTTAATAATATTTGTGTTAATATGAAGTCAGCAAACAGGATCATGATACAACTTACCACCACGCTCTTGGTGCTGCTGCGGCCAATTTCCAAGGCTCCGCCGGTAACGTAGTAACCATAATAAGCCGGTATGCTGCTGATGATAAATGCGAATGTATAAGATTTGATGAGGGCGAAAGTTACATTGTAAGGAACAAAGTTTTCTAGCAGCCCCCTGTCAAAAGTATCGGTTGATAATATATTGGAAGCGGTGCCTGCCAGCCGCCCACCCCAGATACCCAGCACCATGGCTATGATTACGAGCATGGGAAGCGTTACTAAAGCTGCGGCAATTTTGGGCATCACCAGGTACGACTTGGTATTGATACCCATGATTTCCAACGCGTCGATTTGTTCACTTACCCGCATATTACCTAATTCACTGGCGATTTTACTACCGATAACACCGGCTAAAACGATACAAACAAGGGTAGGAGCAAATTCAAGTATAACAGTATCCCTGACAATTTGGGCAATCGTGGTTTTGGGAATGATCGGGCTTACCAGCTGGTAAGCTGTTTGCACGGCACTTACTGCACCAATAAAAACTGAAATAATGGAAACAATACCCAGGGAACCAAGCCCGATATCCGAGCACTGGTGCATAAATTCTTTCCAATACATTTTAGTATTCTCCGGTTTAGTAAACATTCCTTTTATCATAATCAGGTACCGGCCGAAGTGTGTAAAAAAGTCCATAGGGCAAATTTATTGAAAAAAGATAGTAAATAAGAGATTGGGCCGATGTTATTAAATTAGAAAAAATACCCTGGTCTATCAGCAGTTGCAGTTAATGTTGCCGGATTTTCCACAACTGGCAGAAGGTAGTCGTCATTTCCTATCCGAAATCAATAACTCTTTTAAATGCTGGTACATCAACTGGGGCATAGTCGTGCATTTTAAAAAAAGAGGGTTGTTATTGTAGTGCACTGACAGTTCGGTTGCAAGTTGTTTAATTTTAGGATCAATAGAAAGCGGGTCATCAGCAGCGGCTACCCGCAAATCGCGCAGGCGCTGGCGTTCCGATTTGATCCGGCGAATGATCTGTGATCTTTCTTCCTGCTGGTATTGTTTGATCACTTCTTTATTCAGGTGCTTTTTAACCAGTTCAACAAACACCAGGTTCTCTTTGAAAAACTGGGGCAGGTAATTATTTTTACTTCCTTCGTAAGACTGCTGGTCAAAATCTATCGACCGGATCTTAAACTGCACATCATCAAAATCCTGCGTGATATCAAAAATAAAATTGTAGCTACGCATATCGCCGAGCAGGCGGACGAAACACCTTTCATTAAACTTCACAAATTCTTTCGCAATGCGTTTGGGATTAAATTCCGGCCGTTGCAGGTAATGCGTAATAAACATATCGCCCGGTACGCCGGAAATATGTTCTTCAACTACCGTATTTCCATCGATCAAAAAATTCATGAAATTCGGTGACAATAAATGTTCCAGCTCCATTCCAAAAATGCGCGAGGCATCCGCGACCTTGATATAAAAGTAGTCGTAGACCTCATTGTAATTATTGACAATTTTTATCCGGAAGGGTTTTGAATTACCGAACAGGCAATAGTCGATGCGCTCAATATACAGATGTTCCTCCGCCTGTGTATGGCCGCTTGATTTTAAGATCGAGTACATCCTTTTAAGCGTAGCATGGATCTCGTCAGTCAGGGAAGGATGGTAAAAAACAGATTCCCATAAAGTATCCTTTCCATTGCTATCCAAAACAGGGATACCCGAATTAAAATATTTCAATGTATCGTATGAAACCGGCAACGACATTTCCCTGCCATATCTTTTCAAATATTTTCGAAAAGATTTGCTGATGGTAAACGGAATCTTTTTTTTTGAAACGTGGTCTTCCTTCTTCATAAATTATTGTTGCACGAATATAAGACAAGACACAGCCCTGATTTGTTTTGTTGCTTTTTTAAGAGACAAAAAAGTGAAGCTGTCATATAGATGCGACCTGCTCACGATCTGTTAAAGTTCATGTGCTGTCTGCTTAAACTGCTTCCACCATTTACTTTTATTTATCTCCGCCTTTGTATTCGCCTCGCATTTCATTTGTGCATCCACTACCGCGATCAGCACCATATTAAAAATAGACCTGATCGAGCTTCCCAACTGCAAAACATGCACAGGTTTTTTCAAACCCAATAATACAGGCCCAATCGAATCGGCGCCGCCTACCTCCTGCAATAAGTTGTAGGCAATATTGCCTGCGGCAAGATTTGGGAAGATCAGCGTATTCACTTCACCATCCAGTAATTCTGTAAATGGATAATTTTCTGTTAATATTTCTTTATTGAATGCTAAAATGCCCTGCACCTCCCCGTCGCAGATCAGCGTTGGATCCCTTTCCTTGACAATTTCACGGGCCCGGCGGACTAAGTTGGCCTCCGGCGAATCGCTGCTGCCAAAGTTCGAATAGGAAAGCATCGCAATACGCGGAACAATATTAAATTGTTTCACCTCCCTGGCCGTGAGCAAAGTTATTTCCGCCAGTTCTTCAGCCGTAGGATTAAAATTAATAGTGGTATCCGCTAAAAATAATGGTCCGCGTTTGGTTAACAGGATGTACATACCCGCAATTTTTTTCACGCCTTCCTCCGTTCCAAGTGTCTGTATCGCCGGCCGGATGGTATCTGGATAATTCCTGGTTAAGCCGCTGATCATGCAATCCGCTTCACCGGTTTCCACCAGCATGCAACCGAAATAGTTACGGTCTTTCATTATTTTATCCGCCTCATGCCGGTTAGAGCCTTTTCGTTGACGCCGGGCATAAAACCGATCCGCAAAATGCTGCCTTAATTCTTCTGTGTCATCTGCTTTAGGGTCCATGATAGGTATTTCATCCAGGTCGATGCTGTTTTCAAGTGCCAGCTTCAGTATCCTTTTGGTGTCGCCCAGCAAAATAGGGTAACCCACACCTTCTTCTACAACCAGTTGTGCCACTTTTAATATCTTGATATTTTCAGCGTCCGCAAAAACTACTCTTTTGGGATCTTTCCTGGCTTTGTTACCGATCACACGGCTCAGCTGGTTATCCAGTCCGAGTCTTTTATTCAGTTCCAGTTTGTAAGCTTCCCAATCCATAATAGGGTATTTGGCAACACCACTTTCCATAGCCGCTCTTGCAACTGCAGGCGCAACCGTTGAAAGCAGGCGGGGATCCAACGGTTTCGGAATAATATAATCAGGTCCGAAGGAAATTGTTTTTTCATTGTATGCCAGGTTAACGATATCAGGAACGGGTTCTCTTGTCAAAGCAGCCAAAGCCTTTACAGCTGCCAGTTTCATCGATTCATTGATGGTGGTGGCACGCACGTCAAGGGCGCCACGAAATATGTAAGGAAAACCCAGCACATTATTTACCTGGTTGGGATAATCACTTCTGCCCGTCGCCATGATAATATCCTTTCGGGAGGCGACCGCTGCTTCGTAGGTGATCTCAGGATCTGGGTTTGCCATAGCAAATACGATCGGGTTTTTTGCCATGCTTTTCACCATTTCAGGACTAACCACATTGCCGGCGCTCAGCCCGATAAATACATCTGCATCCTTTAATGCTTTTACAAGGTCATAGTCCTTAAATTCTTCTCCAACGCAAAAATCTTTTTTCAGGTCTTCTATGTCCGGCC
>JBDSLD010000319.1:0-19560 GCA_039916545.1 Ferruginibacter sp. | reverse complement strand
AAGGCAACTTACCAGAGCGTCGCTCAAAATTCAGTTATTCCGGAATTAAAAACAGCGGCGCAGCAAAAATTAGACAAGGCTGTCGAAGCAGAAAAAGTAAATTCGAAGATCAATTAATAAGGGCAGTCCATCTTTCTTATCCTTATTGGATTACAGTGTTTTTAAAATTTAAGACTTACTATGAATATGAAAAAGTTAATAGCGATGATGTTTTTTTTGGCAGCCGGTTTTTCCGTTTTTGCTCAGAAGGATACTACAAAAAAGCAGACGATCGATATTACATCTAGTTATAAACCTGTGTTGAGAAATGCAGTGAAAGTAAATTTCTCTGCTACCAACCTGCCTGCTGATACTGTCAAGATCGTGGGGCCCTACAATATTCCGCCGCAAAATTTATTCTATACTTACCAGCCTGTTTCTCTAAAACCATTGTCCCTGGCCCAGGATACCAGTATTGATGCGGGGATCAGGAATTTTATAAAAGTTGGCTTTGGTAATTTATCGACTCCATACGCAAGCGCGGGATTTAGTTTTGGAGATGGCAAAATTGCGCTGGTTAATTTATACGCCGATTATATTTCTTCAAAAGGAAAGATAAAGAACCAGGATTATTCGCAATTGAATATCAAGGGAAGCGGAAGTTATTTTACCAACAGAAATGAAGTGTATGGCAGCTTTGGAATAAGTCAGCAGGATTACTATTTATATGGTTACGACCATCTTCTGCACAATTATGAAAAGTCCGATGTATTGCAGCGTTTCCAGGATGTAAGTATAAAAGGCGGTATCCGCAACAAGGATAAAAACGAGACCGGTATTAATTATAATCCGAATATACAGATAAGCATTTTTAGCAATCAAAATAAATTAACCGAAAGTTCTTTGGTTGTTGAAGCTCCTGTTGAAAAAACTTTCAATGATGTATTTTCAGTAAAGGTTTCAGCTAAGGCGGATATCACAAGTTACACATCTAAAAACCTGGCTTCAAACGTTAAATTCAACAATAATATTTTCCTGTTATCGCCCGAACTGATATATGCTACGGAATCAATCACTGTGCATGGAGGTGTAACGCCGGCATGGGATAATGGCAAATTGAGTGTTCTTCCCAACATATATGGTGAAGCACAGATCAAGGACAAATCCTTCCTGGTGCAGGCGGGGCTGGTCGGTCGGTTTATAAAAAATACTTACCGCAATTTATCGGCTATCAACCCTTACCTGGAGACTTTTTCGTTTCAGCAAAATACACGTGAAATTGAATTATACGGAGGAATAAAAACCTCTGTTGGCAAGCATTTTAATTTTACAGCGAAGGCAGGTTTTATCAGTTACCGCGATCTTCCTTTTTATATCAACGATACGGCCAGTGATAATAAATCATTCCTGGTCAGCAATGAAAGTAAATTAACCGACCTGCGAATTCATGCCGATATGAGCTTCGTGAGCCAGGATAAATTCACGATAACGGGTGGCCTCACTTTCAACGGTTACACCGGGATGAGCGACAATGACAAAGCATGGGGAACGATCCCTTTGGAGATCAATGCGTCTATGCGTTGGTGGGCGTTTAAACAGGTCATGTTGAAAGGTGATTTCAAAGCGTTTACCGGCGGCCCTTACCTGTTGGCTAATAATTTGCACAATACGTTAAGTGGCGCGGCTGACCTGAGTGCCGGCCTTGAGTTTGCCATCAATAAAAATTTTAGTGCCTGGCTGGATGTAAATAATATTTTCAACAATAAATATGAACGCTGGCACAATTACCAGGTATACGGCCTGAATGTTTTAGGAGGTGTTATTTATAAGTTTTAATGTAGATGCCGGTAAAGGGAATTCAATACCAGGTACCGGGAACTTTTTTTAAAATGTCGATAATTTAATACCTTAGACCTTATCTTTGAGCCCAATAGACAGCATGTATCAAATAATAGCTCCTACGCTTTTTCTTAATAAAATATGCCGGTTGCCGGGTATTGGTACATTGGTAATGGTTCCGCATTCCGCGGAAACTGATTTCGTAATATCACAGATCAAATCTCCCGTCGAAACAATAGATTTTATAGTTGAGGACAATGATGAAAAAGGCTTCAATGAATTTTCAGCGATCAGCGAATTATTACAAAAGAACCTCGATGAAAACGGCAGTTTCCTGTTGAAGGGAATTGGAACTTTTACAAAAAATATGATGGGTGAAATACGATTTCTTCCCATTCCCGCAGACCCGATGTTTACATTCTCCGTAACGGCAGAGCGGGTCGTCAGGCCGGTTTCCAGTCACACATTGCTTGTAGGCGATCAGCAAACGACCAATGTTGAAATGAGGGAATATTTCAACGAAAAACAACCTTCAAAAGACCGGTGGTGGGTATGGGCGATCGCACTGGCCGCAGCAGGCATTGCGGTATTAGCGGTTTATCTTTATCAACACGGGGTGGGGGCGTTTGGGAATGTTGCTTATTAATTAGCTGATTAGCCAATGTGCTAATTTCTGCGGTCGCCAAACCCTTTTCGCTTAAAAAGTCTTTATTAGTAAATTAATTAAGGGCTAATAAAAATGCTCGGTGTTCTAACCTGTGAACCCCTAATTAGACATTAGCTGATTAGCCAATGTGCTAACGTGCTAATTTCTGCGGTCGGCAAACCCTTTCACTTAAAAAGTCTTTATTAGTAAATTAATTAATGGCTAATAAAAATGCTCGGTATTCTAACCTGTGAACTCCCAATTAGACATTAGCCAATTAGCTGATAAGCCAATGTGCTAATTTCTGCGGTCGGCAAACCCTTTTCACTTAAAAAGTCTTTATTAGTAAATTAATTAATGGCTAATAAAAATGCTTGCTCTTCTACTCGGTGAACTCCCAAATAGCACATTAGCACATTGGCTAATTAACTAATTTGCTTACCGGCTAATCAGCTAATTGATTGTAATCTCAAACATTTTCGGCCAGTGTTTTCCTGTGATGTACATTTTTTTGCCGGCGCTATCCCAGGCAATTCCATTCAGTACTTCATTTTCGTCGGGATTGAATCCTTTTGCGTATTGCTTGATAATCCCTGGCAAATTGATTATACCCATCACGTGCCCGTTAGAGGGATCAATCTTGACAATATAATCGCTTCCGTAAACATTTGCGAAAACATGCCCATCAAAATATTCAAGCTCGTTAAGAGAATTTACCGGCCCGATATTGTCTGTTACCATAGTGGTGCGCTGAACCTTGAAGTCTTCGGGATTTACAAAATAAAGGTTTGCAGAGCCATCACTTATTATTAGTTCTTTATCCGTATGGGTGATGCCCCAGCCTTCGTATGGCCACGCAAATGTTTTGACAGGCTTATCGATATTTTTTATGTCGTACACATTTACCAGGTGATTTTTCCAGGTAAGCTGGTAAATTTTATCATTCAATATAGTGATCCCCTCACCAAAAACTTCCGCAGACCCCATCATATGCTTTTGAGTAACGCTCCCTGTCTTGACATCCGTGATCCTGAGCGATGAATTTGCATAATCGCCGGTACTTTCATATAATTTTCCTTTATATATTTCAAGTCCCTGTGTATAAGCGCTCGTGTCATGCGCATATATTCCAATAATATTTACATTGATATTTTGAGGCGCTGCGATACCCGTTAGCGGCTGGATTGGTTCGGCAGGGACGTCTGTATCAGAATTGTTACAGGCTGTAAAAAACAATAATCCTGCAAGCGCGATAGATAATTTCATTCCTGTAATTCAATTTAGTTCGCAAAAGTACTAAACACAATATGTTTATGAAGCTCTTTTTTGTTTAAATAAAACAAAATTTGGATTCTTTCGATATTTATTTATACATTTGCCATGCTTCTGAACCGTTTATCTCCTCAATTTCCCCAAATCGGGTGACAATTTACGTTTTATCGAAGTTTTATTTACCTCTTTCAGTCCGTCTTTTATTTTCCAATACCTCTGTAATAACCTGTTTAATCGCTTCGAAATCGCGGCATCCTTCATCCTTCCCTTTTCCCCAATACCTCTGTTTTAATCGTCCCTTAATGCTTCATCGTCATTTTCGGTAATCCTTATATCCCCACTCTTCCAATACCTCTGCAGAAATAGGTGTTTCAATATGAAGCATTTGCCCCAGGGATAACTTATCGGTTTTTTATGAAGTCATTTTTACTCGGCGTATTTTTTCTTTTAAGTTTAGTTATTACTACCAATGCTCAGCGCATCTGTGGTACTGTTAATTATAAACAGCAAATGCTTGCGGCCGACCCTTCCCTCAAACAAGTTTTTAAAAATATCGAAAAGCAAATAGCAAGCGCTAAAAATGCAAATGGCAATATAGCACTGCGTGATACCGCTTCCAGCGAAATTATTTATATACCAGTTGTAATTCATTTATTATACAAAACTGCCGGCGAAAACATTAGCGATGCCCAGATCAAATCACAGATAGATGTTTTAAATAAAGATTTTCGTATGCTCAACGACGACAGGATAAATACGCCGCAGGCATTTAAAGCTGTTGCCGGAGATGCAAAAATTCAATTTTGCCTGGCGCAGGTAGATCCGCAGGGAAAAAGAACTTCCGGTATCGACAGGAAGAATACGACTCAGTCACTATTTACTACCGACGATGCCATGAAAATGCCGTTAAAAGGTGGGGCAGCGGCCTGGGATAGCAAACGTTATTTGAATATTTGGGTTTGTAATTTAAGCAGCAGGAGCGTGGGATATGCAACCCCTCCCGGCGGGCCTTCGGAGCTGGATGGTGTAGTGATTGCTTACGATGTATTTGGCACAACAGGAAACCTTCGCCCAATTTTTAATAAAGGCCGCACTGCAACTCACGAGATCGGTCACTGGCTTGGGTTGATCCATACCTGGGGAGACGACAATTGTGGTGATGACCATGTAGATGACACGCCGACACAAGAGTCCTACAATTTTGGTTGCAGTAGTTTTCCAAAATTGAGCGCCTGTTCACCGGATAGCAATGGCGATATGTTCATGAACTTTATGGATTTTTCAGACGACGCGTGTATGAATTTATTTACAAAGGGACAGGTAAAAAGAATGAGGGCGCTATTCGCTCAAAATAATATCCGGAATTCATTTCTTACTTCGTTCGCCTGTGATAGTACGTTGGCTCAAGATGAAACACAGGGTGGTGCACTTCCGGCAATTGGCACAGACAATACACCGGTTGCTACTACATCTTTAAGATCAACTAAAGTTTATCCCAGCCCGGTGCATACGGTCACCACCATCGAATGTAAAGCGGCCACAGCGCTTACGGTGAAAACATTGAATATTTTTAACAGCCTGGGAATGAAAGTATTTACCGGACGGTTGATCCAGGAAAAGACAACAGTGGATCTGTCCCGGCTGGTTCCGGGAATTTATATCGTTCATATTGCGGATGGCAAAGAAAGTTTTACCACCAAGATCATCAAACAATAAATTACTTGCTCATCAGGTCAACTACCTGTCGAGCTACTACTGGTGCCAGCGCAACACCCATTCCACTCATGCGCACACAACAAAATACATTTTGACTGATCGCCTTTACAATGGGGGATTTTTCCGTTCCCATTGCCATTATGCCTGTCCACCTGTCTGTAATGCTAAAGTTGGTTCGGGGCAATAAATACCGGCGTATAAACTGCTCCAATTCCTGCTGGATCGTATCGGTAGTTTGCATGTCGGTAGTATTTTCAGCTTCAAAGGCTTTATGCCTTGCGCCGCCCAGTAGCAGGCGGTTGCCCAGGTTTCTGAAATAATAAAATCCTCTATCAAAGTGAAAGGTACCCTTGAACGGCAGATGCCCGATATTGCTGGTGACCAGGACCTGCCCCCTGTTTGGAATAATATCGATGGCAGGAACCAATTGTTTGGTAAACGCATTGGTGCAAAGTAACAACTGCCTCGTTGTAAAATCTATTTGTTGATCGGTGCTCACAGTCACGAGGTTATCATTTTCGGCATAGCTTACAACCTCGATGCCTGTAATTACCTGCACCCCTAAAGAATATATTCTTTTCAAAAGCGCCTGTACCAATTTACCCGGATGCAGGCCGGCCTCCAGCTTATTCTCGATCATGTGTCCAAATTCACTGAAGCCAAAGCCTGCCAGTTTTTTATCAGCAATGGAAAAAATATTTTCTTCCCCGGTAATGCGTTTTAAACCATCGTTTAACCAGGTTAATTTTTGTTCGCATTCTTTCCAGTCTTCTGAAGCAGTTGTAAAACATTCATAACCGCCGTTGGCATCATATCCAATTTCTTCATCATTAAAGAAACCGCGTATTTTTTGCAGGCCCTCGTATCGCATGGTTACCAATTTCCACATATCGTCTTCACCCATCATATGAGCATCACTGATCAGTTCAGAAGGGCTGCCAAAACAACTAAAACCCGCATTCCTGGTACTGGCGCCGTTAGGGATGAGACCTCTTTCAAGGACAGTGACCTTGTAATCCGGGTGTGATAATTTGAGGTGCAGCGCGCTCCATAAGCCGGCAAATCCGCTTCCGATAATTATCACATCCTGCCGGTCAAAAAAACTTTCCTTTTCCCAAATTGATAATTGCCGCATATAGCTGAATTGTTAAAGTGTGCGAAGGTAAAAATTAATTTACCCATTTTAAACGTGATGGAACTATTTTTGTCTGACTACAAGAAAAAATACTATGAAAAAATTTCTATTAACAGCAACCCTCGCAATTATTGTTCTGACAGCAACAAATGCACAAGGCCTGGGAAATATGCTGAAAAAAGCAACTACTAAAGATTCTTCCGGAAAAAGTGCCGCTGGCAAATTTTTAAAAAATTCTTCTTCTTCGGGGATCGGAAGTGACCTAAGCAATGACGATATTATTAGTGGACTGAAAGATGCGCTCCGTGTTGGTACTGATAGCAGCAGTAAACAATTGAGCAAGCTCGATGGTTTTTTTGGAGACGCGGCGATAAAGATTTTGATGCCTGCGGAAGCGCAGAAAGTAGAGAAGACGCTTCGTAGCGTTGGTATGGGTAAAGTGGTGGATAAAGCCATCCTTTCTATGAACCGTGCGGCAGAAGATGCAGCCAGCGGAATCGGCGATATATTCTGGAATTCTATCAAGCAAATGAGTATTACAGATGGCCTGCAGATCTTGCGGGGTGGCGATTTCGCCGCAACTGCTTACTTAAAGAAAATGACGACGACCGAGTTAACAGCAAAGTTTAAACCTGTTATTGATGGCTCTTTAACAAAAATGGATGCGACCAAATACTGGGATGATGTTTTTTCAACGTACAATAAATTATCCAAGGATAAGGTCAATACGGATCTCACTGCTTACGTAACTGAAAAAGCGTTGGCGGGTTTGTTTTATAATATTGGCCTGGAAGAACAAAAAATAAGAAAGGATCCGGCAGCACAGGTAACCGGTATTCTGAAGAAGGTATTTGGAGGAAAGTAGATAGCTTTAGCGTGTATTGGTATTTTAATGTGCGTGATTATCAGGAAAGTGTATCTCATCATCAGAGTTTTGTATCTTTTTATACGCCTCCCCGATATAATCGATAATATCCCCGCTGATCATGGCTTCCTGCGATATTTTTTCGGCAGCTATATCGCCGGCAACTCCATGAAGGTAAACACCCAGTAAACACGCATCCTGTTGAGAATAACCCTGTGCCAATAAACCCGTAAGTATTCCCGTTAGTACGTCGCCGCTTCCTGCTGTTGCCATTCCTGCATTACCGGTTGTATTGAAAAACGCATACCCACCCGGACATGCAACCAATGTATGATGGCCCTTGAGAACAATATAGGAATTTAATTCAGTGGCCAGCCGGATCGCTGTTTTTGTTCTTTCAAATTCATTCGGACTTTTACCAAACATCTTTTCAAATTCCCCGGTATGAGGCGTTAAGATAGCCGGGTTAAAGGATCGATGCTGAAGTGCAGTTGTATTTTCTGCAAGTAGTTGTAGCGCTGATGCATCGATCACCAACTTCCCCTGGTAGTTGGTGATTATATTAAACAGCAGGTCTTTATTGGCATTTGACAATTCAAGTCCCGGCCCTATACCGATGGCTGATTTTTTTTTCCATATTTTTTCAACATCATTGTCGGTTGTAGTGATCGCTTCTGGTAAGGCAGTTTGTATCACTTGTTGCGTATCGTTTTCTGTATAGGCCGTAACTAACCCGGCGCCGCTTCGCAGGCAGGCTTTCGAACAAAGTACAGCCGCACCCATCATGTTTTTACTACCTGCGTACAGCAGTGCATGTCCAAAATCATATTTGTGAGAAAATTGGTTCCTTGGTTTGTAAACTGACTGGATTAATTTTTTATCGAGTGTATTAAAAGTTGTTGATTCACCATGATAGAAATCAGCGTGAAGACCAATATCAAGCAGGTGAATACTGCCGGTATATTTGTTGTTGCCGGCTATAAAAAAAGCCAATTTGGGCGTTTGAAAACTTAGTGTGTGACTGGCGTTAATAACTATATTACCTGCAGAGTTCTCATCCGCGAATAATCCTGTTGGAATATCAATGCTTATGATCGTTTTGCAAACTTCATTGATGCAGTTGACCATATCCGCAGCGAGGCCATGCAGTGGCCGGCTCAATCCCGAACCAAACAATGCGTCAATTACGATGGTATCTGCAGGGATAACATGAAAATCTGTATCATTGATGTATTGCAGGGGTGCCGGCAAAGTCGACCATCTTTCCAAACTTTTACTGAAATCTGCACTTCTTTTTTCACCTTCCAAAATATAGATACTAACGGTATCGCCTGCCTGCAGCAGCATCCTTGCGATCGCCAGTCCATCGCCACCATTATTCCCACTACCACAAAAAACTGTATAGGTACTTGGGTGGTCGAAGTGATTGCGGAGCCAGTTGAAACATGCGGTGGCAGCCCTTTCCATCAGGTCGATGGAAAGGACAGGTTCATTTTCAATTGTAAAGGCATCCCATTGCCGGATCTGCGCGGCAGAAAATATTTTCATGGGATAAATTTACAATTTAAAAAGTAAACCTTGCTGAAAAGCCCACTCCACTGGCCTCAAAGCCTACACTTTCAATCAGGTTCAATTCAGGTTTCCAATCGATCGATATATTGAGTGGGATGTCCTGGAATTTATAGTCAACGCCAACAATGCCCGCGGCGCCAATATAAGAAGTTTTGCTTCTGTATGCGGCATAAGCGCCACCTCCGACAAACCATTGCAGGTGTTCCACAGCTACAATGGGGCGATGCCACTCGTACAGCGCGCATAACCCGATGCCATCATTTATTCCAACTATCCCTTCAACAGCATGTTGCTCATCAAGAAAATGCTTTACAGTAAAGCCAGGCGCAATGGCCGGGGAGTTTGGACCGAGCCTGATACCGGCCGCGGTCTTATATTCCTGCGCCTTTAATGAAAACGATAAAATAGAAGTAACGCCAATCAACAAAAGGATCTTTTTCATGATGAGTTTTTTATATTGTTTGATGTAAGGGAAACCTAAATAATGCCACGGGCGGCAAGATTTATTCATGAAACGCAGGCGAGGTTGATTATGCTGTTAAGCATTTGCAAAAAAAAGCAGTGGATTGAAAATCTTTTTTTTAAGGAAAATAAAAACGAATGGTCTCCGGAATTTTTCAGGCAGGATTTAAAGAACCGGTGATGTAAAACATCCTCTCGCGATATCAAATTACTCAAACAGTTCCAACTTATTCTTTGGCCTTCTTTTATCCTGCCATTTATAATTTTTAAGGTATTTCTGGTCCTCAGGAATTTGACGGATAGGGAAGAGGGTACCATCTACCGCATTGATAAATTTCACTTTGTTTACTTCTTTATTAACAAAGTAAACATCGATTACATCGCCTTTACTACGGTTCATTCCGATATACGCGCTGTCATCATCCTGGGGATAATAAACGCTTTCCGCCGGTGATCCTTTGGCCCGCATGTAATCCAGTTCTCCATCTTTAAAATAACCATTCAACGTGCGGCCCGCAACCTGGTTATACATCCGTTCATTGGCTTTATTAATGATAATGCCGTTTTCAAAAACATACAGGCGTGACGGCTTTTTATTTTTTGTAAACATGTAAATGGTATCGCCCGCTATCTGAGAATTATTAGCAAAAACAAGCGGGTTTTGAAAGAGCCGGAAAATTGAATCTTCAGAAGAATAATAAAGACTGTCACAAACAGATTGCAGTGAGTCGTTAAAGATGCGCACATTGTGAAAAGCAATAAAATATCGGATGGCAGTATCCTTTAATTTGCGAATGACAGTTGTATCATTCAGTGAGTCTTTTTTTGAAACAGTTTTGTTAAAAGCGAGGCTGGCAGAGCTATCTCTTTTATCTGTACCCGAAAATAAAGAATCTGTTCTGGCAGTATTTGATGAGTCCGCCACCGGTCGATTCAGAACCATTGGAACTTTGTTTACAACACTATCTTTTTTTACAGCAGTCACATTTGCAACGCTATCTTTTTTATCTCTCTTTAAAAAAAATGAATCAGGGCTGGGTTTGGCAATGGAATCGCGAAGCTGTTTATGCAGAGCAAGTGTTTTTATGTTTGCCAGGCTATCTTTTTTTACCAAAAAACTATCCGTTTTGGCTACCGCACCGCTGTCTTTTAATTGTTCATTTTTAACAAGAGATAACTTATCAGTACTGTCTTTTTTCTCCTTTATAGCTACCAGGGAATCAGATAGATTTATAACAGTTTCTTTTTTAATGGTATCTTTTGAAACTGTTATTTTTCTGCCCAGGCTGTCTCTTCTTTCTATGCCGGAAAAGAGCGTGTCACCTGCCACAAAAGTGCTGTCCTTCCCGTCACCTTTAAATATTAAAACAGGCTTGCCGGTAGCCAAAAAAGTATTTTCATTTTTATTTAGAAAGATCTGGCGACCCAGCACAATATAGCCGTTCGCACTGTCTTTAATAATGGCATTTCCTTCCAATTGAGCTATCCCTGTTATTTCATCATAGGCACTGTTATCTGCGGTATATGTGCGGGTACTATCTTTTATAATTGTGCGGTTGCCAAAAAAAGCCTTACCGCTTTTCAGGTCATAGGTTCCATTGGAAGAGTAGATATCGCCGCCATTTTTACTTTTAATATTTGTAGGCACGCTCCACGACGTTATCTGCGTTTGCGTATTATACAATAACGTATCATTGCGCATATCATATTTAGGATCTATGAGGTGAACATTTTTCTTAAAATAAACATCCTTGGTATTTGCGTAATAAATTCCTTCCGTACTTGTAAGGGTAGTTTTGCCATTTACAACGCGCCCGCCATTAAAGTATTTGCCAACACTTAATTTAAGATCATATTCAAGGTCCTGCGTAAACAACGTGCCTTTATTGTCGGTTAACCGCACTTCTTTTTTCAGATAAGCCACCCGTTCCTTACCAATGTATTTAAGGTATTGTGAATAAGTATGTATGCTGTCATTTTGATTGATGTGAATATTGCCAAAAGCTTCCAGCACATTTGTCCGCTTGTTGATTGAAGCGCTGTCACAATAGAATAGTGTGAGCCCTTCCTTTAAAATAACATCACCGGCAATGGTCTGAAGATTGGTTAGCGAATCGATGGTTTTTTCACGAAGGCTGTTGCCCCGGATGATCTGTATTACCCGCACGGTATCCGGTGTGGAAGCTGGTGGAATTACCTGCGCCATCAGCGAAACACTGCAAAAAAAACTTGCAATCAGTATTAAAAAAAATGGAAAAGTAACTATTGATTTCAATGCAGTTGATTTAGAAGGATGCAATTTCTTTATTTATTTACAAAGAATATCACAAAGTTAAGCCTCCTGCTTTTCATAGGAGTTCTTGTTTCCTGTGGTGTAACACACGTTAAGTTAGAAACCGGTCTTCAAAATGTATCAGCGGTTGTCATCTTAATTCCTGCGTGCAACATAAATGTTCCACATAGGTATGCCGCATTAGGGAGATTATTTATTCTTTTTACTAAAAAAATAAATAACAAAATCATATTTACAACGATGCTAAATTGAAATGCAAATGTTTGTGCGATAAAGATTATTGTAAACTATATCAACGTTTAATCGCTGCAAATCCAGGATTAAGGATTGGGCGTACTTAGATAAGGTGCATTTACAGTGTCTGGCAATGGCACCAACAACGGTCCGCTTTTATCTTTCCTGCCAAATACGGAGATGTTCACATATCGTTTCGGATGCGTGCGCACATCATCCAGCAAAACATTCAATTTATTGGAGGTTGCATTCAGGTTGTTATACAATTTGGTATCACTGATCAGCAAGCCAAGTGTGCCTTTGTCGCTGTTGACTTTAGCAATCGTATTTTTAAGGTCGGTGACAGTGAGGTCAAGCGTTGTCAGTGTTTTTTCAATATCAAGCCTGGAAAATTTGGCGGTTGTAGCTTCCAGGTTGGTTAATGTCTGGTCTATTTTAGCGTTGTTATTTTTTAATCCGCCGGTAAATGAATTTAAATTATCAAGTGTTTTAGCCAATGCACCCGTCTGGTTATTGAGCAGCGTCTGCAAAGAAGCAGAAGAAACGGCCAGGGTAGCAGTAGTTTTATTTAAGTTATCCATGACACCCCTGATATTATTTTTAGTATTGGGATCAAATACCCCATTGACGGTTAATAAAAGAGAATCCAACGCCTTAACCGCGCTTTTTACCTGCACCAACACCGGGTCCACTCTTGAAAAAGCCTCGTCCAGCATACCGCTTGTGGCCTGGGTGGAAAGCGTATCCTCATTTTTTTTATAAGTAGTACTGTTGCCCAGTCTAATTTCCACGGTGGTCGTACCCAATAATGACGGACTAATAATGGCGACGGAATTATCCGGAACATTGACTGTCTGATTCATGGTAATAGCCACGATGATACGGCGCATATCTGTGCCGCCATCTGTGCTGTACACGGTTCCGACCTGCTTGCCATTAATGACCACTGCATTGCTGGTTGCCAGTCCCTGTATATTACCAAACACGGCGTAAAAACGCATTGTTTTACTCGTTAAATTCTTTCCTTTTAAAAAATTAAATCCCAAAATAAGTAGTACAATAGAAATTGCGGTAAGCGAGCCTACTTTTGTTTCGTTAGAAATCTTCATGGTGTTAACAGGATTGTTTGAGCCTCAAAAATACATATTAATTTGTTGGCATAAATGCCGTTTCCTTCGGAAAGGAAATTTCGGTAAAAATTGTGGGTATTTATTTTTTGCTGAAAATTACAACACCATTCTTTTTTTCGTCGGAAGTGATCCTAACTTCTGTTCGCGTGGAGCCTTCTGTAACTACCATCAATGCCGTATTGGGTGGGATATCGCCTTCATTTTCTGCATAGATCACCAGCTCATTTTCTGTGCGGGAAGGATCGGCGGTTAAATTTAGGGTAAGTGCTTTTTCAGTTAGTTTTTTATTACTTAATATATTTTTCCCGTTGTAGTAAACAGACACGATATCTCCATCCACGTCGCCGTCATCGTACAGGTCCACCTTGAAATTTGGTTGCGTGATATCTATTTTTTTTAAAATACTTTTCGTCCTGCCGGCATATTTTTCATCAGCTGGCGCGGGGTCATTTTCTTTAACGACCACGTTATTTCCTGGATTACCGCTTTCAAGCATACTTTTATAGCGTTTAACCGCTTCCGTAATACCCTCTGCCAGTTCCTGCTGTCCCTTTTCACTATTCAGATAACGCTCATCCTCTTCATTATTGATAAATCCCGTCTCAATCAATATGGCAGGCATATTGGTCGATTGTAAAACCCGTATACCCACCTGGCGTTGGTTAAGGCCATAGGTTTGCCGGCCGGTCTTTGCTACTTCCTCTTCCACGAGCATGCCTATATTGATACTTTTCAGCTGAAAGCGTTTGGCGTAAATGGCCACGATGGGCAGCATTTCCGGGCTGGTGAAATCTACATTCGTGCTCAGGCTGTCATCCGCATCGATGGTAAATTCTTCCGCATTGTCGATGATCGCATTTAGTTTATCACTGGTTTTATGAGAAGCGAATATCCACACGCTGGTGCCACTTCTTTTCATTGGCATTTTATAATATTGATAAACGGGTTCTTCTACTTTTGAAGCGGTTATTTTTTTCTTCTTTTTCTTGCCTTTGCCTATATAAGTCGTTTTATAATGTGTTACCTGGCGCGTGCCTATTTTACGCCTGGAAGTAGCCAGCGGGCCGGAATCCGCATGAATGCAAATAAACAGGTCACCGTGGTATTGATTGGCTATCCTCGCTTTCTCATTTACATTTTGAAAGATATCCGTGGTACGGGTTGGAATGGTTTTAACATCCGGTAACTCTTTTTGTAAAATGGCTACCAGTTTTTTGGAAATGGCCAGGGTAACGTCTTTTTCCTTTGAGCGAAGCGAACCTTCATACTGGCCAACGGCACCTGCATCTGAACCACCATGACCGGCATCCACTATAATTGTTTTTAGCCGTTTAGGGGTTTGAGCAAAAGACGACAAAGTGAGACAAAGAGCACATATAAAAACGGGAACAATCAATTTCATTTTTACCATTTTAAAACTGGTTTATGAGTGGTTAGTAATTTTATAAGAGTTTCTTCACAAATAGTTGTAGGTAATATGATTATTTTTGTCGCAACTGCAATGAACAACAATAACAAAGGTAAGGCAAAATACATTTTAGCATCCATGGTGATGGCACTGTTCATTAGTGTAACGATTGGCAATGCCGGTGACAGGGCCTTCCTCAGCGAGTTTTACAAAACTTTAACTACCGATACCATTCCTGCAGGTGAAAAAAAACAAATTCCCGCGGCCAAAAATAACCGGGTTTCTCTTACAGATACAATACCCAACGCGCCTGGTGACACTACAAAAAAAGCTGACAGTAGTATAAACGTCAGGGTGGACAGTTTTAATATATTTAATATCAAAACATCAAAAGATTCACTGGATGCACCGGTGGTGTACCATGCTGATGATTCGATGGTATTGGATGTGCCCGGGAAAAAAATATTTTTATATGGTAAAGAGTCTACTGTCAAATATACCGACAATGAACTGGCAGCTCCCGGGATTGAATTTGACCAGCGAACAAACTTTGTAACGGCTTACCTGAGAAAGGATAGCCTGGGCAAGGTGATTGCCTTTCCTACATTCAACCAGGGCGATTTAAAAACGATCAGCGATACCATCGCGTTTAACATGAAATCCGGTAAGGGCCTTACAAAGGGAACCTATACCCAGCAAGGTGAAATGTATGTGTACGCTACCAGGATCAAAAAAATAGATTCCACAGCTTTTTATGCATACAAGGCGCGGTTTACTACCTGTAACCTCGATACGCCGCACTTTGCATTTGTTAGTAAAAAAATTAAATTCATTAATAAAAAATTCGCTGTCACCGGGCCGGTCCACCCGGAATTTGAAGGGGTGCCAATACCCATCGTACTTCCATTTGGTATCTATCCTTTGTCTACCGGTCGTCACTCTGGTTTTATTGCACCGACCTTTGAGGCGAATGAACAATTTGGCTTGTCGTTGAATGGGATCGGCTATTATAAAGTGATCAACGACAATTGGGATGTCACCACCAGGGGAACGATTTATTCATACGGGGGCTATACATTTAATATCAGTCCGAGGTACTACAAACGATACCGGCGACAAGGCAACCTTTCGTTCGATTATCAGCGATTTAAAACTGGCTTCAAAGGTGATCCCGACTTCTCAACGAGCCGGACATTCTTTTTACGCTGGAGCCATAGCATCGATACCAAATCCAGGCCGGGCGTTACTTTTAATGCGAATATAAATGCAGGCAGCAGTAAATTTAATGAGCAGGTGCCTAATAATCCAGGCCGCAATTTCAGCAACCAGCTGAGCTCCAGTATTGCTTATGCAAAAGTGTGGAAGGACAAGCCATTTAATATTTCCGTCAATGCCAACCATTCTCAGAATACCAATTTAAAAAGCACCAATATTACTTTGCCTGATATCAGTTTCAATTTAAATACATTGTATCCGTTTAGAAGACAGGAAGTGATCGGCAGTTATAAATGGTACGAAAACCTGGGTATCGCCTTAAATTCAAATGCAAAAAGTCTTACTTATTTTACGGGAGATACTACTGTTACCAAGTTAAATATTGGCAAACAGGTTTTTAACAACCTGCAATGGGGCGCCAACCACAATGTGCCCATTAGTTTATCACTACCACAAATAGGTGCCTTGCAGATAGCGCCGGGTATATCCTACACGGAAAGATGGTATCAGCAAAAGACGAGAAGAAGCTGGAACACATTAAAAAAGAAAGTTGATACCACTATCAGCAATGGCTTCTATTCTGCCAGGGATATGTCGTTTAGCCTGGGTATGTCATCCCGCATATTCGGATCTTTTACATTTGGGAAAAATTCAAATGTTAAAGCCATCAGGCACGAGATCAGGCCATCCCTTAGTGTCAATTACAAACCAGACATGAATGGTAAATATTTTTATAGCAGCCAGCTTGATACAACTGGCAATAATTTTGGACGGTTCAGTGTTTTTGACAATAGCCTTTACGGTGCTTTCGGTGAAGGAAGATTTGGCGGCTTAAGTTTTAATATTGACAACAATATTCAAATGAAAGTCAAGAATAAAAAGGATACTGCCGCGGATGCTGTAAAAAAAGTTACGCTGATAGATGGGTTGAACCTTACGGGCAGCTACAATTTCCTGGCAGATTCATTCAGGCTCAGCACTTTTAGTGTTGGTGCAAGAACCAATTTGTTTGATAAGATCAGTATTACGGCAAGCGCTATTTTGAATCCATACCAGGTGAATGCAAGAGGAGAAATGATCGACAAGCTGGTTTGGCGAAATAAAATATTGACATTGGGCCGGTTCACCGGTGGTAATGTGTCTGTGTCCAGCCAGTTCCAGGGAGGGGATAAAAGTAAAAAACCAAAGCAAAACAACCTGGTCGGCCAACCATATAATCCAATTACCGGTATGCCGCTGGATGAGTACCAGACTGAAGCAGCTTATGTAAGTAATAACCCGGCAGAATTTGCTGATTTTTCCATTCCCTGGTCGGTCAATTTTTCTTATTCACTCCGTTTTCAACGGGATAGAAAGGCGGACTACAGCGGATATACAACCAATTTATACCAGGACATCAACTGGAGCGGTACGGTCAATTTAACAGAGAAATGGCAACTTGGGTTGAACGGGTTTTATAATATTTCGCAAAAAGAATTGGGCACTATCTCAGTGTCGATTGCCCGCGAAATGCATTGCTGGCAAATGGCTATTAACGTGTCACCGGTTGGGCGCTATAGGTTCTTTAATATCAGTATCAGTCCTAAATCCGCTTTGCTGAGAGATATCAAGGTTAACAGGACAAGGTATTTTTATGACCTGTAGAAGTAATCAATACTGGTCGGCGTCGCTCTTCTTATTATGCAGGTTCAGGTGCACTTCCCAGCCATCGTAGCTGCTTATTAATTCGATTTCCCCAAAAAAATCAAGGTAGGGCCGATCCGTAATATTTAACCTTAGCGGTGTTACCGCGAAGCGAATATTTTCACCCGGCATTTCGAGATCGCCTTCAAACGAAATGTTGTTCTTTTCTACCCATTTAATTTTACTATTCTTTAACTGGCGGAAAGTGGTTTTATAAATTTTTATCGCCTCCTCATAACTTTCACCTTCATACATGATCGCCTGCCAGCTGGCCGTAGTATCTTCTACTGAATGAAAACGATAAATGGCACAATGCAGGGAACCTGGAATGGTTACTTTGGAGCGGTACACGTCCGTCTCTCCACGGGATTGCAACTGGTCGCCTTCAATGGTTGAAAAGTTTTTTTTGAAATCCTGGACAATGATAGAAATTGAATCCGAGAATGTATCAGGGGCCTGGAGCTTTTTGTAAAATTGCGCACTTGCGATATGAATGCTACATGAAAATAGCATTATTAATGTAATGGTTTTTTTCATAGAGTTGGTTTAGTGCAATATAAAAATCACGGGTAATCAATAACCGTTTTGCCTTAAAAGCTACGGGTTAAATACACTGCTAATAAGGATTTAACGAAAATCTGTAAATTTTATTTTGCTGATAAAATGTTGAACCGAAAAGAATTTATACCCATGATGGTAATAAATTTTGCAGGCAGCGATTTGTAATATTAAATTTTATTATTACTATTCACATTTATCCCTTAAAATAAGGCCCTGCTTTTCTTTCGCCGTGGGTGAGGTAAAAGCATATTACAATGTTGTAATTTAGCCACATGAAAGCCGCGACTATCAATGAAATTAAACAGGAGTTGAACGTGATTGCACCTGCAAAATTGCTTGACCTGTGTATACGATTGGCAAAGTATAAAAAAGACAATAAAGAGCTGCTCAACTACCTGCTTTTTGAGGCGCATGATGAGTCTGCTTACATTGAAAATGTAAAAGCTGAAATAGATGAGCAGTTTATTGCTATCAATCTTTCGAATTTACACTTTGTCAAAAAAAGCCTCCGCAAGATATTGAGGACAACGGCAAAGTATATACGCTACACGGGTTCCAAACAAGCCGAGGTTGAGTTGCTGTTGTATTTCTGCAGCAGGTTAGTGAGCTCAGCTATACCTTTTCACAAAAGCACGGCATTGGTTAACCTCTACCAATCGCAGCTAAAAAAGATCGGCAAAGTGATTGCTACCCTGCATGAAGACCTACAATATGATTATTTAAAAGAACTAAAAAAATTGGGTGAGCCGGAAGTGAAGTTGGGGGGAAATTTTATTCAGCTATTTTTGAAAAAAAAATAATATGGACTTAAATGAGCTATTTGAACAGGCCGTAGCCAATAGTAAAACCTTACCGGAAAAACCGGGTAATGAGGTGTTGTTAAAATTGTATGCCACTTATAAACAATCAACGATCGGCGATGTGAATGTGGATGCGCCTTCCAACCCGTTTGATTTTGTGGCCAAAGCGAAGTTCAGTGCGTGGGAAGAATTAAAAGGAAAGCCACAAGATGCTGCTAAGCAGGATTATATTGATTTAGTTACAAAGCTGATGGCCAGTTGATTTTTATGTCGTAAATGAACGAATAAATACGAAAGTATCCAGCTGATTTATTTCAGATCTTTTTAGTTACTTAAACCTGAAAACGAGATCAGCCGTCTATTCTAATGGTGCCAGTGCAATTCAGCCATCATTTAAAGCGGCTTGTGCGGATGTATTGTATTTATTCGTGCATTCGTGGCAATTCTCTGCATACTTTAATGGTCACAGGCCAGGCAATAATTTTTCGTTTTTAACAGGTTTTGAAAATAAATCGTTTATTTACAACTAAACCACTACATTTGCATTGTGATAATAGCTCAATGAGCACGTTTTATAGATAGATTCAATTTTTTACTTCTCCAACGTATTAGTTTTCTCTTCTTAAAAGTTTGTCCTTAGTTACCATCACGGGTATTTTATTTTTTTATTTTAATTTTTAAGAACATGAACATTTATGTTTCAAATCTGAGTTTCAACACAAATGATGCTGAACTCAACGAACTTTTTTC
>JBDSLD010000318.1:0-23137 GCA_039916545.1 Ferruginibacter sp. | reverse complement strand
TATTTTTATAAATTAATATTTTAAATAGAATAAACGTTTTTATTTGATTAAAATTATATACTGCCTGTATCTTAGCCGCAACATCATGTCTTGGCCCTCATCTCCTCTACTTTTTTTAAAACGACACCTGGTTTTATATAAAATGCATTAATCATAAGAGTGTTATTTCTTTTGGATAAAACATTTTTTTTCCTCATACCCGGAAACATCCAATAGCCAGTGATTGCCCGATTGGTGAAAGCCCAGCTTAAGATAATGGTCTTTCACCAGCTCGTTCTTAGCTGTCGGAATATACTCACCTTTCAAATAATGACGGCCTTTCGTTTTCGCATAGTTGGCGATGGTGTTAAGGACAAAATTTTCCATTCCGCGCTTTAGCACCCTGCAACTCATAAACCAGGTATCAATAAACAGTGTGTCTGCATTTTCGTTTTTAAGGATGATCACGCAGATCATGCCATTATCGCCAAATTTATCGGCCAACGTAAAGGTAAAGGAAGAGAAATTTTCATCAGCGATCAGGAGTTCTATATCACTTTCTGTATAGCGTATGGTGCGCAGGTTAAACTGGTTGGACCGCTGTGAAAGCTGCGCCGTCCTGGGTGTATTAAACTTGTTGAATGGCTCAACCACTGAAATCATATCGAGGCTCTGCAGGAATTCGTCTTCGTTGACAAAGCTTTTCTGCAATACTGTCCGGGTAGCTTCTACCTGGTATTGCTTTGTGCGCTCGGTGTCTTCACCCGAAAAAGAAATGGTTTCAAAAAGGTTTTGCTGGTATAAGAATTCCAGGTATTCAGCGGGGTCCTCCGGAAGCTCCGGTACCGTAATGGCTTCAATATTTTCCCTTACGATATTTCTTTCAAACGGGTTATCATCCAGGAACACTATCGAATCGAAACCAATGTTTAATATGCTTTGTATCTGCCTGATATTATCTACTTTGGTTTCCCAGTTGGCCATAAAAACAGCAATATCTTCCAAATGCAGCACCATATCCGGATGTTTTTCGAAAGGCTCTTTTGCAATCGATTCTGTATTCTTGCTGCAGACAGCAATAATGATACCCCTGTTCTTTAACTTTTTTATCCAGTATTGAAACTCGGTAAAAGCTTTACCAATGCCCAGGCCACCTACCTGTATATTTTCTAAGCCGTCATCGCCGATCACACCGCCCCACACCGTATTGTCCAGATCCAATATCAAACATTTTTTAAAATTGCCGTACATCGCCCCGATAAGATCAACAGTCCTCACCGCGATTTCCGGTAAAATCCCGACGCTTAAAACCATTTCAGTATTGATGTAAACAGAAGGCTGGAAAAAATTATTCTTCCCGACCTGGTTTTGTATGGATGAAAGATCGCAGATATAGACATTAGATTGCCTGGCAGTAAATAACATTAATTCATAATTTAATTTGCGCAATTGAAACAAAAAAGAACCATCGACCTTATTTGCATAACTGCCGAATACCGCATCATCGATCTCGGTGTAATTATAGTAAATAATTTTTGTTTTCAGGTGTGTATGCAGGGTGCCGCAAATATCATCAGCCAGTTGCAGTTGGGTTTCAGCGAGCGTGCTGTACTGCGCCGGCTGTAATTTATTATATTTTCCAAGCAGTTTATGAGCTGAGTGAAAGATAATAACGATTTCAGGTTTAAATTCATACAGTTCGGAAGATGGGTCGAACACCTGGCGCTCGATCTGGTTAAAATCAGCTTCCCAGACCTGCAGGTCAAAGCCTTTTTCAAAACCCGCGCCACGCAATGCCTGTATGAGAAATTGAGTGGCAGAATCGCCCAGAACAGCAACTTTTATAACCTTGCAATTACTGAAATCTTTCTTTAGATTTTTTTTTAATTGGCTAAAGTTCTGCATACTTATTCTTTATCAATATTTTTATTAGCAATATAATTGGCCCCTGTTACGATCTTTTGCCTTCACACCGCTATGGCCATTATTTGTTACAGGTTTATCACCAGTTGGATTACAGGATGAAAAGGAAAAGTGATTGTTGTTGAAAATTATTGGAAGTGTGATCTGGATATTGAGGGTGGAAATGGAGAATAAATTCTCTATCCTGCCCGTGAACTGCAAAATTATTATCAGCCGGCCGGCCCGGGGCCTTTTACTTTTAATATAATGCTTTCCATTATTTTTGAGTAGTTCTCAAGAGAGAATTTTTTTACTGTTTCACTCATCCTGTTGCAAAGATCTTCTCTTATCCTGTCATCGGATAATAAATAGGCGATCTCGTTTGCCAACGTCTGCTCGTCTCCCTGGTCGATGAGTATGCCATTGTATTTATTGTCGATATAGGTCCTGGTCGATGATGTCGAAGTAATTATGATTGGTTTGGATAGCATCGCTGCCCTGATCATTACAATAAGGCCGGCCGGGGCCGTGGTGGTAAGCGGCATCGCGACAATGGATGACTCTTTTAACTGGTCATAAAAAAAATCGTACGCCTTGTCAAAATGCAGGGTAACATTTTGGGGAGCTGACAATGTTTTGTCGAAATATTTTTTTCGCGCGATGGCAATGAAAGATACACCTGGCAGCATCCGCGCAGCCTTGAACAAAGTATCCCAGTCACGCATGGCTTCTCCTCCGCAAAACACCGCCCCGTTACCTTTTGTAAAAGGCGCCTTCTCGTAGTAATTCATGATAGGATCGGGCAGTACAGAAAAATGACTTTCATTCACATTGAACTCTTTTGCATAACTGGTGATCAACTCGCCGGAGTTTACGGTGATGTAAAATTCCGGGTATTTGAATGCGGTATTGTACACAATTTTCCTGACCACCCTGTTGACCAGCCCTTTCTTATGACTGATCATATTGAGCGCTAAAATAGTACGCTTTATAAAAAATATCCTGCAAAAAAAAGCCGCAAAGGCCCCTACTATAAAATTTCCGCTCACTATAATATCCTGGCGGGTTGATTTCCTGATTGCCCTGATCGACAGCAATATATACTTGTAATATAGAATAAGGCTCCGCCATTTAACGGTCCTGTTTTTCATAGAACTTTTCATCCCCAGGGCTATTGTTGTATAATTATTCTCATCGAAATACTGATGCATCCATTGAATATTTTTGGCGTCACTGTCTACCAGGAATAATAATTTCATACGGTTATAATGTTATTGTATTTGTGTACCTGTGCAAGTATGACCATGCTGAATCATGATCATTGTTAAGATATTCTTATGGATTGAACAACTAAACTGGCGGCGGTTCCCGGGTACTATACTATTAATTATCAGCTCAAAAATGCGACTTTTTGGCTAATTAGCAAAAATTAAATTGAAACATATTGACTCTCTAATGTAAATTTCGCCAACAGTAACTTACCAGGTTCGATTATCGAAAAACTAAACGATACCATACGGAACGCGAATATATGCTGCGTAAAAAATCTTATTTCAAAGTTGCAACATCAGATTTGCACTTAACACCGACTGTCTACTGTGAAAACGGGTTAAATTATTATTACCGCGTAAACCTGAACAGATTTAACACTACTGATCCTGCTGACTATTCTTTAAACCAAACCATTATAAATCAGTAGTTTACAGCATTTTCCCTTAAAAACTGGTGTGGAAAATCTGACACAAAAAGTGGTAAAAAAAGATTTTTATTTTCTTTAACACGGCATGGTATTTGCTCTTCGTGACTGTCAATTTTTTTCGAAGAATATGACTGTAATCCCCAACCTAAAAGTATAACTGCCCCTTTTTCCAATTCCATAATGATTGTTGTATTCTGTATGATCAGGCGACATGATCCGCATCGCGTGTGCCAGTCATATGCCGATGATTTACATATGTGATTGAATACAAATTAATAAAAACAACCCCCATTATGCCCCTTAAGTTATCAGTCCCTTTTAAAAATGGCACATCTATTACCTTCCGGCAATACATAGCAGTATTGTCTTTTTTATTGATTGGAATTTCTGCGGAAGCGAAGAATTATTACTTCTCGAGTTCGTCAGGTAATGATTCATATACCATCACACAGGCACAAAATCAGGCGACCCCCTGGAAAAGTATTTCCAAGCTCAACTCTTTTTCCAGTGGTCTTGTATCGGGTGATGTGGTCTTGTTTAAGACCGATGATGTTTTTTACGGTACAATCTCCTCAACGGCAAGCGGAGTAACCTATACCTCCTTCGGAGATGGTGATAAACCGATCGTTACCGGATTAACGACGATCTCATCCTGGACCTCACTCGGCAATAATATTTGGGAGGCGGTAGTTCCCGGTGGCTTATCCACTTTGAATGTGGTTGTGATCAATGGTAAACTGACCCCTATGGGAAGATATCCCAATACCAATGCGGAGAATGGTGGCTACTTAACCTATGAGAGCTCTGTACTAAATGTTTCTTTAACGGATAACCAGCTAACCTCCTCCACCAACTGGACAGGTGGCGAAGTAGTATTCAGACGGCAGGACTTTACTACCGACAGGGCAAAGATCATTAGTCACCTTGGCTCTACCCTGGCATTTACTACTTATCCCGGCGTGGCGCTTACGCCAGGATATGGCTACTTTATTGAGAACCATATATCTACATTAAATCAAAATGGTGAATGGTTTTATGATGTGGCCAGTAAAAAAATAAAAATCTATTACACAAGTACCCCGCCATCGATCCAGGTATCGACACTCAAGAACCTCGTTAACCTGGTTTATCAAAGCGGAACAGTCAAATCAAATATAACTTTCAGGAACATAAGTTTTCAAGGTTGCGAGGGCATTATGACCTACCTGAGTTATTGTAACAATGTTACTATTGACAATTGTAACTTATCATATGCGGGAATAAATGCCATTGAATACCGGTATGTAAATAACTTAACGATACAAAATTCCAATATAGCTGACATTAATATGGTGGGTTTGTTTGAAAATCAGTCACCACTCAACAATACTCTTACCATTAGAAATAATACGATCCGCCGGATCGGGGTTAATGCAGGAATGATCAATAATACCTATGGCGAGGGTGTTTCCAGTACAGGTATCAATGTCGGTACGGGCAATTTATTGATCGAGGGAAATACGATCGACAGTACCGGTTATATCGCGATCGCCTTAAGAGGAAATAAGAATAACCAGATCATCCGGAAGAACGTTATCTCCAATTTCTGTTCTGTAAAAAATGACGGAGGCGCAATTTATAACGCAGGCCTGAGAGGAAGTGCGATTGCGACCAATGTAGTAATTGAGAACAACATTATTTTTAAAGCGATTGGTGCGATTGCCGGTACCACCACACTGTATAACAAGCATACCAGGGCTATCTACCTGGATGCGACTTCGTATGGTATCCAGGTTTTGAACAATACAGTTTTTGATGCCTGGGATGGCATTTACATATCGCAGGCGCAAAATATGACCATTAGGGGAAATACCGTTTACAACACAGGTAATTACAACCCTACTTTAAAATACTTTAGTGCGGCAATGGTGATTAATGATGCATTTGACGGATTTCAGCACGTAAGGAACAATACTATAACCAACAATATATTCTTTGCAAAATATCCGGAGCAGCTGTTGTTTGACCAAAGCGACAAATATGACAGTGACGAAAGCATCGGAAACGTCGACAGTAATTATTATGCGAATCCAGCCTCGGATATGCCATTGCTGATCACTAATACGGGTGCGACTTTTTCGCAAACGCCTTATTCAATCCCCTTGTGGAAAGCAACTTTTCCCAGATACGACGTGCATTCCAAAGGGTCTCCCAAAAAGATCCCTGCATTTGTCGTCAACAGCCTTATTGGTAAAAATAAGTTTCCGAACGAATCATTTAACGGCGATATAAACGATGTTACAGCCTCCTCGGCAGCAAGGGTCCATACTCTATCCTGGGATAATACAAATCAAATAACAGGTGCGGGTTCGGCAGAATTAACATCTAATGTAGTATCCACGAATTTTACCAGTCTATCCGGAATAATCGGGTCGATCGATCAAAATAAAGATTATGTACTGCGATTTAAGACCAAGGCTACCAAAGCCGGTTCGTTCCGGGCCTATATCCAGCAATGGACGGGCGCTTACTCGATTATTACATCGACAAAAATCGGCAGTGTGGGAACAGGTGTGGAACAACACGAAATTTTATTTAGCGGGGAACATTCCACGCAAAGCGTAGCTGCCCTGTTCATACAATTCAGTCAGAATAACAGTACGGTATACCTGGATGATGTTCAATTTTTTGAGGCCACTACTTCTCCAACCAATGTTGATGATTACCTGCGTTTTGAATACAATGCGACCAATTCAGCTGTTACTATTCCGCTGTCAGATAATTACATGGCGGTTGACGGCACCTTATATCACAACGGCAGTATTACTTTACAACCCTATACTTCTAAAATATTACTGAAGGATACAGGCAGCGTTACTACTCCGCCAGCAACCGGAGAACGGCCGCAGGTGTCGGTTGCTGCAGCGGCTGTTAACTGTTCAGGAAGCGCCTCCGCTGTTACTGTTTCTGCAACCGGTGGCACTGCACCATATTCGGGCACGGGAGTTTATAACACCAATGCCGGCAGGGGTTCACTGCGGGTTTCTTTTCCTTCTTCGGTTGCTACAGTTTCAACGGGATTCTCTGCATCTGTGGGTGCCATATCAGTTGGCAAGTATTATGTGTTGAAGTTTAGTACGCTGGGGACTACTGACAACGGGCATCTGACTGCGCACTTAAGACAATACCTGACACCTTTTAAACAGCTTACTGAGCTTCAGAGCAATGATTTTGGCAGATCACGGGTTGATCACACCTTCTTTTTTACTCCTGATGCATCTAATTCAAATGGGATGTTCATGATTGATATTTTTCAGAATTCCGGTACTACTTATATAGACAACGTCGCTTTTTTCGAAGCTGACGAAGACGGCAAACTGATCGGTAATAACCTGTTTACCAATGGACAATTTGAATCCAATATAAGTGGGCTTAATATATGGAGTTCGAATGGCAACGAAGCGGCACAGTGGGATAATACGGCTAAGATCAGTAATATCAATTATTACACAGTTACTGATGCAAGAGGCCTGAAATCTACTGTAGGTTTGACCATCAGGCAACCAGCCACGCCTTTAAGTGCAACTGTAACACTTGCCGGTGCGGGCACCGTAACAATTACCGCGACAGGTGGAGCAGAACCCTATACAGGTACGGGCACCTTCTCTGTTGAGGATGGCCTTAACAACTTTGCAGTTAAAGATGCCAATGGTTGTTCCGATGTGGCAAGTATTACTATTTCAGCTCCAGGAGGATCGAGTGACCTTACACCGCTGGTAACCGCAGGACCAGTAAATTGCTCCGGTACTTCAACCTCAGTGAACGTCTCTGCATCGGGAGGAACTGCACCTTACACCGGCACAGGAACATTCAGCACAAATGCTGGCAAGGGTACGTTACGAATCGCTTTTCTTAAGAGTTCAGGAGCTACCACAGCGCTTTCAGCTCCTATCGGGGCAATAAGCAATAATAAAAATTATGTGTTAAAGCTGACTACACTCGGCACAACTCCTTATGGATACCTCACTGCCCATATCAGACAGTCCGGGGCACCTTTCACCAGGCTATCATCCAGCCAAAATAACGTTTTCGGAACCACCAGGGTGGATCACACCTTCTTTTTTACGCCATATATGTCAAATGGAGACGGAATGTTTATGATAGATATCAGTCAATATTCCGGTACAACTTACATAGATAATATTGGCTTTTTTGAAGCTGATTCCATTGGAGGCCTTATCAGCGAAAATCTATATACCCAGGGACAATTCGAATCAGGTATCAACGGTATTAATGTCTGGAGCTCAAACAATAACCAGGAAGTGGCGTGGGACAATTCAGCCAAGATCAGTAATACTAATTTTTATACTGTTACAGATGCAAAGGGCTTTCAATCCACCATGGGTTTAACTATCAGGCAACCAGCCGTTCCTTTGAATGCGGTTGTTACGCTGAACGGGTTAACTTCTGTGACTGTTTCTGCGACGGGCGGCGCTGGTCCTTATACAGGAACCGGGGTATTCTCCGTATTATCCGGGCTCAATAATTTTTTAGTTCGGGACGCCAATGGATGTACTGACATTGCCGGCATTAATATTTCGCTGGGCCTTCGTACGGCGAGTGGCAATTCGCTCAATAGCGGCGGCTCGGCCCTGGGTATTGTAGATAACAGCAGCTCCACCACAGGAGCTCTGAAAGTCACTGGTTTCCCTAATCCTGCTAGTACCGAATTTGGTTTATTAGTGGAAGGAGGTACCAATGAAAAGATAGAAATTTCAGTGATTGGCGCTGATGGCCGAAGTATTTTTAAAACAAGCGGAGGCACCAATAAAACGTATAAATTTGGTAACAGCTTTATGCCCGGTCTTTATATCATTAAGGTGAATCAGGGAAATACTTTGCAGACACTAAAAATGATCAAGACAAATAAATAACCTATTAATTATATTTAAAGATCCCGGTTGTATTGACAACCGGGATCTTTATTTACGCAATGTTATTTTACAATGCCGAGCAAAACCAGCTTAATGAAGACTTTATATATTTCCGATATGTTGATAACCTTAACACAACTTTTTTTACTGGTCGTTGTTTTGCATTCGGATGTATTTTTTATCACTGATTATTAAGACTGGATTTATTTCGAGATTGGTAATGTAAATAATAATCGTCAGTCAAAAAATGGTCCAAGGTCTTTTTGCTCAATGCAACGCACCGTGGTTAATTTTCCCCACCTATAAAGAAATAACCAGGTTTTGGAGTTTTTTGTTATCAGAAATAGCCATTACACATTACAAATAAAAATAAGTGTTGAAATAACAATTATTTTTTAACATTTTCATAGTTAGGCATAATTATTGGAATCTTTGGATTTACAAATTCTATTCCAATATCTATGCAACCTTTGACCAAGTATCTCCATTACACCAGTGTATCGTTACCCCCCCCATTGTTTTTGAATGTATTGTTATCTCCCCCTAAAGATCACAATGAGTAAGATTATGCTTTGATGAGCATAGCGGTAATTTAATTCAATCCGGAATCGCGCAGATTCCTGAACAGGGCGGCTATTGCCTAAGCAATAAGCAGTTTTTAAATCAAATATCAAAAGTATTTATTAAAACAAATCCTCATGACACAAAAAACCATCAAGTCTTTTGAATCTAAATTTACCTCTTTCAAATTCATTTTTGCTTTTATAGTTATCACCTGTACAAGTATTGCAGCTGAAGCCAAAACCTATTATTTTTCCAGCAGTACAGGCAAAGATTCCTATACCACTACGCAATCGCAGGCCCAGGCAACTCCATGGGCCAGTATTTCTAAATTCAATTCCTTTGCCGCCAGCCTCGTTTCCGGGGATATTGTACTTTTTAAAAGCGGTGATGTTTTCTACGGCACACTTACTCCGAAAGTAAGTGGCGTAACATTTGGAGCTTATGGAAGTGGCGCAAAGCCGATCATTACAGGTCTTACTACTATTTCATCCTGGACCTCCCTGGGAAATAATATTTGGGAAGCAGCAGTGCCAGGCGGCTTATCTACGCTTAACATTGTGGTAATGAACGGACGGCTGATCCCTATGGGAAGGTATCCTAATATAAATACAACCAATGGCGGCTATCTTACTTATGAAAGTTCAGTGATCAATACTTCGCTCACCGACAACCAATTAACTTCTTCTACAAACTGGACAGGCAGTGAAGTTGTTTTCAGAAGGCAGGATTTTGAAACCGACAGGGCTAAGATCACCAACCATAGTGGCAGTACACTAACATTTACTACTTACGCAGGTGTATCCCTTACACCTGGCTACGGCTATTTTATTCAGAATAGCCCTGCTACACTAGATCAAAATGGCGAGTGGTATTATGATGCTGCAACTAAGAAAATCAAAATGTACTTTACCAGTACTCCTCCATCTATCCAGGTATCAACACTTGCAAATGTGATCAGCATGGTGTACACCAATACAACTATTAAATCAAATATTACATTCAGGGGATTGAGCTTTAAAGGAAGTGAAGGATTAATGATGAACCTGGTATATTGTAATAGCCTCACAGTTGATAATTGTGACTTCTCATATGCAGGGATCAATGCTATTGAATACCGTTATGTTAACGGTTTCACAATACAAAATTCCAATATCAGTGATGTTAATATGATAGGCATTTTTGAGAACCAATCCACCCTTAACAACAACCTTAATATTATAAACAATAAAATCAGCCGGATAGGAATTAACGCGGGTATGATCAACAATAGCTATGGCGAAGGCGTATCCAGTACCGGTATCAATGTCGGCACCGGCAATTTAGTTATAGAACAGAACACTATAGACAGCACGGGTTATATTGCCATTGCACTAAGGGGAAATAAAAATAACCAGGCAGTAAGAAAGAACGTGATCTCTAATTTTTGTGCGGTAAAAAATGATGGCGGTGCTATTTATAATGCAGGATTGAGAGGCAGTGCAATTGCCACCAACATAGTAATTGAAAACAACATAATTTTCAAAGCGATCGGTGCCATAGCCGGCACAACCACCCTGTACAATAAACATACAAGAGCAATTTACCTTGACGCCACCTCTTATGGGATCCAGGTTTTAAACAATACAATTTTCGACGCCTGGGATGGAATTTATATATCGCATGCGCAAAATATGACCATCAAAGGAAATACGGTTTACAACACGGGGAATTACAACACTACATTGAAATACTTTAGTGCTGCAATGGTGATCAACGATGCATTCGACGGGTTTCAGCATGTAAGGAATAACACGATCACAGATAACATATTTTTTGCAAAATATCCTGACCAGTTATTATTCGATCAGACAGATAAATATTCCAGCAGTGAAAGCATTGGCACCGTTGATAATAACTATTATGCAAACCCTGCCTCTGACCTGCCTTTGTTAATGACTAATACCGGCACGTCTTTTATACAAACACCTTATTCTTTAGACCAGTGGAAAGCTAAAGGAGTTTACGATAGAAGCTCAAAAGGATCTCCTAAAAAGATCCCGGAATTTATCGTCAGCAGCCTGATCGGTAAAAATAAGTTTCCAAATGAGGCTTTAACAAGTACCCTGACTGGCATACTCGCCACATCAAAAGGAACTGTACACAGCCTGGTCTGGGATAATACGAGCCAGATCACAGGTACAGGTTCAGCTAAATTGACCTCCAATGTCGTCAGCACAAATCTTACGAGCCTGTATTCTCTTGTCGGTGGTATTGATGCCTCCAAAAAATACGTGTTAAGGTTTAAAACAAAAGGTACTAAGCCAGGTTCATTCCAGGCTTATATACAGCAATGGAGCGGTTCTTATGCCATCGTCTCTTCAAGACAAACAGGCGCCATTGGTACAGGTGTTGAGCAACATGAAGTAGTATTCAGCGGAGATCACACCACTGAAAGTACTGCTGCACTTTTTATTAATTTTTCACAGGATAACAGTACTGTTTATGTGGATGATCTTCAATTGTTTGAAGCAACCACTGCCGACGTTAATGTTGATGATTATCTTCGTTTTGAATATAACCCAACCAATTCGCCTGTTACGATCCCTCTTTCCAATGTTTATACCGGCGTTGACGGGGCTATCTATAATACCGGTAGCATAACGATCCCGGCATATGGCTCGAAGATCCTTTTTAAGGATATGGCGTCCGGCACTATTGAAGCGCCTCCGGTAGTTGGCACCAGACCTACTGTTTCAGTTACTGCAGGTGCAGTCAATTGTACCGGTACTTCTACTGCCGTTACTGTTTCAGCCGCAGGCGGAAATGCACCTTATACAGGCACAGGAGTATTCAATACCAATGCTGGTAAAGGTTCTCTGAAAATTACTTTCCCTTCGAGTGTTGCGAGCAGCAGTACTGCTTTTTCAGCACCTATCGGAGCTATTACAGCCGGCAAGAATTATGTATTGAAGTTTACTACCCTGGGCACTACCCCCAATGGACGTTTGAACGCACACCTCAGGCAGTATGCTTCGCCCTTTAAACAACTTACATCACTTCAAAATAATAATTTTGGAACGTCCAGGGTCGACCATTCTTTCTTCTTTACACCGAATGCATCTGATGCCAACGGTATGTTCATGATAGATATCTTTCAGAATTCAGGTACTACTTATATTGACAATGTCGCCTTCTTTGAAGCGGATGGTACCGGAAAACTGATAGGGGCAAACCTGTTCAGCAACAGCCAGTTTGAATCGAACATTACAGGCCTTGGCATCTGGAGTGCTAACAATAACCAGGTGGCTACCTGGGATAACACTGCCAAGATCAACAACACTAATTATTACACCGTGACCGATGCGATGGGAGCGAAATCGACAGTTGGCCTTACAATTAAACAGGCGGCCGCTCCGCTGAATGCTGTTGTTACATTATCCGGTTTAACTTCCCTAACAGTTAGTGTAACCGGTGGATCGGGACCATATACAGGTCTTGGAACCTTTATCGGAATAGCAGGTTTAAATAGCTTTACTGTAAAAGATGCCAATGGTTGTACCGACGTAGCCAGTATCAATATTTCATTGACCGGAGCAAGGGTAGCAAACGGCGGCGGCAGCAGTCTGAATATGAGCCTTGATACTGCGCAGGTAACGTCAGCACCATTGAAAATCACCAGCTATCCTAACCCGACTGTTACTGATTTCGGATTATTAGTAGAAGGCGGCAGCAATGAAAAAGTGTTGATCACTGTGATAGGTGTTGATGGCAGAACAGTTTATCAAACCAATGGTACCACGAATAAAAATTATAGATTTGGTAGTAACTTCACACCAGGTTTATATATCATTAAAGTGATTCAGGGAAATACACTGCAGACATTGAAAGTGATCAAGTCTTCATAGAACGAATAATTTTTCTTTATAAAAAAACAAGACGCGTAAATGCGTCTTGTTTTTTTTGTGGCTGGTTGAAGATGGCTACCAGTGAGGTTAGCCGCTCTTGACTAATTTATTGGGATTCATATATCTCTTTGAACGCTACCCGCAGTATTTCCCCCGCCAGGGCCCAGTGGGTCTGTGTCGGAGCTTAGTCCATTTACGCAGCAGGGTTTCACGGATGTAGCTTTTAAAAAACAAAGCTTACGCTGTGAAAACCCCGCTGGGACGACGTGGACTTCGGAATAAAAGAGTTAGTCAAGTGGATTATGCCTTCAATGATTTTTAGTTCGATCAAAATATCTCCCTGACGTGGGCTTCGGAATGAGTGCGGTAGTCAATTGGATTATGTTCTCAATGATTTAGTAAGATTGGAATATCTCTTTGAACTCTGCCCGCAGTGTTTGCCCCGCCAGGGTACGTCCCAGCGGGGTCTTCACGGCATACTATACAAATTATAATGAACTTTGCGTGAGACCCCGCTGCATAGCTGTGTCGGAGCTTAGTCCATTTACGCAGCAGGGTTTCACGGATGTAGCTTTTAGAAAACAAAGCTTACGCTGTGAAAACCCCGCTGGGACGACGTGGGCTTCGGAATGAAAGCGGTAGTCAGGTGGATTATACCTTCAATGATTTTTAGTTCGATCAAAATATCTGCTGAAGTAACCCCGCAGTGTTTGACCCGCCAGGGTACGTCCCAGCGGGGTCTTCACGGCATACTATTCAAATTACAATGAACTTTGCGTGAGACCCTGCTGCATAGCCGTGTCGGAGCTTAGTCCATTCACGCAGCAGGGTTTCACGGATGTAGCTTTTAGAAAACAAAGCTTACGCTGTGAAAACCCCGCTGGGGCGACGTGGGCTTCGGAATGAAAGCGGTAGTCAGGTGGATTATGTTCTCATTGATTTCGTGCGATCAAAATATATCCTTGAAGTAAGCCCACAGTGTCCCCCCGCCAGGGTACGTCCCAGCGGGGACTTCGGAATGGATAAAATGGGTTGATGGATCATATCCTGACTGATGTGGTTGCGATCATTTTGCGTGAGACGCACAGCCAGATCCAGTTACTCAACAAATCCCACCATAAAAAAAGCCCCGCATGTTTGCAGGGCTTGTCTAAATTTATCACGAAATAATAATGTTAACCATTGGGTATTTTGGTCTCTTCAAAATGCCTTTTTTTAAAATCTCCTCTTGAAAAGAACTTTTCTACAAAACAATAAATCAGTATAAAAAAATAACGGCTGCCCATTTCCCGGATCTTTAATTTGGAGACACCCGTTTTTCGGTTGCGCCATGAATTTGGCACTACACTATAACTATACCCGCGAACGATACTTTTTAAAGACAGCTCAATTGTAAAATTAAAATGCGGCGCAAGGAATGGTTTTATGCCCTCGATCGTTTCCTTTTTGTACAACTTAAACGCGTTGGTAGCATCATTGTACTTGGTACCGATCACCATCTTAATAATATTATTCGACAACCGGTTAATGATCAATTTATGGAAAGGATAGTCATACACTTTACCACCTTTCATAAACCTGGAGCCAAACACACAATCCAGGTTGTCCTCGATCATCCGGTGATAAAAGCGAACCAGATCCAGCGGGTCGTCAGACAGATCCGCCATCATAATTGCCACGCAATCGCCCGTGAATTTTTCGAGGCCAAAACGTACCGCATATCCAAAACCATTTGCACCATCATTGGTATAATACACAAGTTCCGGGATCGTTTCTTTCAACTGCTCCAGCACCTGGACAGTATTGTCTTTCGAATTATCATTCACCACTACGATCTCGTGGTCGATTTTATACTTTTGCAGCACGTCATGAAGCGTTTGCACGGTTTCCGCTATTGATCCTTCCTCGTTGTGAGCTGGTATTACTACCGAGAGTTTGAGCATAATATTATTATTAGTTGTGGCCCCTGGCCCGTATTTTTTGATTACACCCTTGAGCGCTGGCCTTCAAAAATTTCTTCAAGCGTAACATGTAGATCATACTTGATGTGCCATTCAGGAAAGTGTTGCCTGAATTTTGACAGATCACTGATATACCAGATATGGTCACCTACGCGGTTTGTTTCTGAGTAGGTATAATCAATTTTATTACCGGTTATTTCTTCGCATATTCCAATTGCTTCCAGCATAGAACAGTTGGCGAAACGTCCTCCTCCCGCATTGTAAACTTCTCCCGGCCTTGGATTTTGGTAAAAATGCCAGAACATGTTTACCAGGTCATTACTGTGAATATTATCCCGCACCTGCTTTCCTTTATACCCAAAAATAGTGTACTGTTGCCCGCTGATCGCACATTTCATTAAATAAGCCAGGAAGCCATGCAACTTAGCCCCGGAATGATTAGGACCTGTTAAACATCCACCTCTGAAAGTACCTGTCTTCATTCCAAAATATTTACCGTACTCCTGAACCATTACATCGGCAGCTACTTTGGAAGACCCAAACAAAGAATGCTTACACTGATCAATGCTCATCTTTTCATCAATCCCTTCTTTAAAATAAGGATGTGATGAATCTATCTCCCACCTTGTTTCGGTTTCTACAAGCGGTAAATAATTCGGTGTATCACCGTATACCTTGTTAGTTGAGGTAAAGATGAAAACTGCATCCGGGCAAAACAACCTGGTTAACTCCAGCATATTAAGTGTGCCATTCGCATTTACCGTAAAATCGGTGAGGGGCTCGCGTGCCGCCCAATCATGACTTGGCTGTGCTGCCGTATGAACAATTAATTTGATCGATGACCCGTATTCTTCAAATATTTTTTTAAGGCCTTCATAATCCCGGATATCCACGGCATTGTGTACATAATTACTAAACTGACCGGAGATACGTTCCTTGTTCCATTTGGTTGATCCTTCTTCCCCAAAAAAATATTGTCTCAGGTTGTTATCGATGCCAACGACTTTGTCAAATTTGCCGGCTAAAAAACTTACTGATTCACTTCCAATTAAACCGGCTGATCCGGTAACGATTGCTACTGACATGTTGTTAATTTAAAATTGGTTTTAATTGTTCCTGGTGTTCGCTGATCCACTCCAAAATTTCTCCCATGATTTTTTCGGCGGTGTATTCAGGTTTCCACCCTGTTTCTTTTGTTACTATTTTATTATCGGTTAGATAAATTCTTACGTCTGCTTTACGGTTTTCAGGCACCGGTTTGATATTGATCTTTTTGCCAGTTAACTTTTCACAAATTGCAGTAAGCTCCATCAGGGAGATACTGCATTCCACGCCTCCACCGACATTATAAATTTTACCATTCATTTCATCCAGGTTATTCATTTGCCAATCGGCCAAACGAAAAAGGTCATGTATGTGCAGGATATCCCTTACCTGTTTCCCGGTACCGCCGTAACCATTGTAGGTAAGGTCCTTTCCCCAGAAATGGCGTGCCATCCACAGTACGATAACTCCCTGGTCTACCTTGCCCATTTGCCATGGACCGGTAATAACGCCACACCTGTTGATGACTGCCTTTAAACCCAGGAATTGAACATATTCCGTGATAAGCAATTCAGAAGCAAGCTTCGTGGCACCATATAACGACCTTGCGCCATCCAGCGGAAAGTCGGTGGCAATCCCTTCGGGCGAAACGCCTCTTATACTTTGATCTTTGCTGATATTGAATCTTGTATCGGCTTCCTCGTAAGCCACATCATCCAATAAAGCGAAAGGGTAGATACGGCTGGTAGATAAAAAAACAATGGCCGCCTTTTGTTTTACCGCGTAATTTAAACAGTTGATCGTGCCAAGTAAATTGGTATTTATAACATAATCCGGCGTACTGTCAATGCCTGCCAATACTGATGGTTCAGCAGCAGCTTCGATAACAATATCAACAGGGCCGATCTCATCAAAATCTTCCTTGTTCCGGATATCCCCATGTATAAATTCCACCCCTACGGCTTTTAACCTGCTTAAATTTAATTCGGATCCTCTCCGCTTCAGGTTATCAAAAGCTATTACGGAATAATCCGGATATTTCGTTTTAAAGAGGAAGGCCAGGTTTGAGCCAACAAAGCCGCAACCGCCGGTAATAAGTATTTTTTTCAATTTTTACTGTTTCTGATGATTATTAATATGTTCAATTGTCTTTTTGATGCATTGCTATTTTAAAGACCTTTGCCGTCCTTTCAATAATAGCAATCTCTCCGGATTATATTTAATTCTACATTTTTGAAGTCTCCAACTTAATTGAATTGCGCTGCAATTTTTCCTTTACAAACCAACAGGTGTTTACTACGAAAGGAAGGTAGCATAAATAGACCGAGGTCATATATTTTCCGGAAGGGAAAAGCGCAATGTTCAAACCGCAGCGGTAAAGGATAACGATGGTAAGTAATAAAACAATTGGCTGTTCCAGCCGGAACGGGCCTTTGCGGAATGCAAGGAAAAAACCAATGATTCCCAAAATGGAAATAGCCCGGTTTAAGATACCGCTCGCGATAAAATAAAGCCAGGAGAAAGCAGTTTTTATTGCAGAAGGAGCGATAGTTTCTGCACCGGGTACAACAGTTGGTTTCGTTTTAAGCATTTTGCTGACCCCTTGCATTCCTTCTGTTGGTGATGCCAGGCTTAACGATGCAAAAGGATGGGCAACAGTTCCCACTATCCTGGCGCCGATACATTTGACATAATCCAGGGGGTATTGCCTGATACCGTCAAAAAACTTTTGTTTTAAGAACTCCCCGCCTTCGAAAGAAAGAGAATAGTAATTAAGACCTGCTTTTTCAACCGTTTCCTGTGCGAAACTATCCTGTGGGTCAACTTTCCAGGGATTAGACGGGATTGTGCCCAATCCAAGATAAGCAACATGACCAAAATTAGATTCACTAAAAGAGAAATGCCTGGCATTGTAATAACAATTCAAAGCCCAGGGAACCTGCAGCACCAGTGCTACCCCAATGCAAACCAGCAGCGGTTTGAGCGATGCATACCTGAACCATTTAAGTTTTCCGAAAATAAAAACCAACACCAGTATTGCGGTTGGTAAGAGGAATAATTCGGAGCGAAAGTTTTGTCCCATACCAATAATGAAGCCTGCGATAACTCCCAAGCTGATCCTGGAAGAACTTAGCGCCATTTCCAATGCCAGCAATGTAAGAATCATTAGCGCCGAACTGATTGGCATCTGGTACGCATAGGCCATAAACGAGAACCAGGGAATTGCTGTTATGAACAGGATAGTTGTCAACATTTTTGCCCGTGGAAAAAGGCAGTTCAATCGAACCATTAGCGCAGCAGTTGCGAAAGCACCCAGCACACTCTGAAGAATAACAACGCTTGTGACAGAGCCTAACAGGCGAATTAGCCAGCTGTATCCCCACATGGGAAAACTTGCAACCCCCTCTCCCTTCATAACCCAATCATTGAATATAGGTTGAAGGACGGGCCGGTTAAGTAGGGGTGCCATCAGCCAGATTATACCCAAAAATATCAGGGTCCAGATTACAATCCGTTTTGCCACGGTCTTATCAATCCAATTTACCAACGGGCTGGTATTTTGTGTTTTCAATTTGTTAGTTTTAAATATCTATACAAAAAATATATTGGAAGGGGTAGGTGACATTAAACAATTATTTATAAATGATCACAGTCGAAAAAGTATTTTTCTGCCGAATGAGGTGATCCATTTCAGGTGTGAAAAGTCGCCGAAATAAGATAACAGCTAATAATATCGCGCGAATTTACAAAATTTGATAAGCATAATAGCTTTAATACTCAATAAGTTTTGTAAAAACGCGAATTTTGAAATATATAAAAAATATTTAATGTACCCATAACCAGTTGTTAGATTTGATAAGTCTGAGCCAGTAACTGATCGACGTAAGTTCTTATTTTTCTTTCATTATCAATAGTTCGCGCAGATATGAGCGGCAAAAGGTTACTTGATTTAGTATAAAATTGAAAACAATCTACCAGGTCGGCCGGCATTGGTATTGTTTTGATCAATTCTTCCTTCGCCGGTTTTAATCCTTTTTCCACAAAAGCTGTGGCTACTATGTCTGCCACCACCTGGTGAGATACAGGATTATTGCCGCCCAGGTCATAAATCCCATTCGGGACTGAATTTTCATTTTCCAGAATTTCGATAATTATATCGGCCACATCTTCTACCCAAACGTAGTCGCGGTGAATTTCCCTGTCGAAAATATCGATGAAACCATTGTCCCGGATAAAAGTAAAAAACCGATGCGGCAGACTGGCATTTTTTCCCTTGTGCACTTCGCCGGTACCGAATATGTTGAAGAACCTGAGACCGATCACGCGGTTACTAAAAACAGGCAGGTTCGCTACCACATGTTTATCGAAAAGCCATTTTGACCAGGCATAAATATTATGAGGATCCTGCTGGTTGCCTTCAGCTGTGCGTGGCGCATTGCCATAGATAGCTGAACTCGACGCGTAGATCAGAGGGATTTTTCTTTCCTGTGCAAATTCAAGATAAAACTTGCTGTGTTCATAATTACTTTCCAACATGATATCAGCGTCTTTTACCAATACATCAGCATTGGCACCGATGTGAATGATAGCAGCAATATCATATTTATCAAAAGCATTTTTTAAGAAAGGAATTCCTTGTTTGTAGGACAGGTAATCGACAAATGACAGCTTTTTTAAATTCTTGAACTTTAGCTCATCGTAATTATCAACAATAATTATATTATTTTGGCCATTGTCATTAAACTTTTTAACCAGGTTAGATCCAAGAAATCCACAGCCTCCCGTTATGACGATTGGTCTATTTTGCATAAATAAATAATTTAAATTATAAAAGTATTTTGAAAAATATTTTTGTTGTAATCCGCAGCAGCCTTGACGTGATCACGAAAGCTGCCATCTTATTCAACCGTTTCAGACCCAATTTGAATCCGGGTTACTGCTTTGCCGTAAAAATTATTTCTTACTATTTTCCGGATAATGAGCCTGGTAAAATGCCTTGGTTTGTTTTGCAATATTCGACCAGGAAAACTCACCTTGCATAAAGTCTTTTGTATTCTCTATCATTCTTTCCCGCTGCTCCTTATTCGTGATCAGGGAACCGATGGCAGTGGCAAAGGAAGGCGCATCTATATTGTCGACTAATATACCATTCACATTGTGTTTGATAACTTCGCTAAATGCACCCGTGTTGCTGGCAACAACAGGTTTATTGAATGGGAATACCGTCATAGGAATACCACTTTGCGATGCTGAGCGGTAAGGGCAGACTACCAATGTACAATTTTTTACCAGGTCAATGAGTTCCTCATTGCCGATCGCATAATTACGAAATTCGTAGCTATCGATCCCATCAAATGTAAAATACGGATCACCCCCGCCAGCAACGATCAGGTGAACGGGTTGCGTTTTCTGAAGGATCTTCACTGCATCTACTAAAATATCAATGCCTTTATATGGCTGAACCCGGCCGATGTGCAGAATGATCGGAACCGCATTTTCCGCCGGCGGAGTAGCAACGGTTTTTCGATCAGGTAACACATGAAGATAGGTCTCATGTAAACTGAACCTTATAATTGTAAAAAGATTTTCGGGTGGAACGGAAGAGGTAATGGTGGCACGGAACTTAATAAACCGATCCCTGGAAACCTGCGAATGAAAAATGATTGGCGTATTCATTTTGATAAGCACTTTCATAATCCTTACATTGTAAGAACTGGTGTCGCCGGTATGCGCAGTAACCTCATGCAGCGTTTGTACCAGGTTTTCCTTTTTTAAAAAATGCATTATTAACAGCGAGAACCGATTTGCCGTATGTATCAGATGAACCACATCAAACTTTTGTTCAATAATATACCGGCTAAATTTCCATGCATAATAGATATCCTGGAAATAGGCCCTTTTACCTGCCCCGATGGGGTATACATAAAACTTATTTTTTACCCTGGATAAATACTGGCAAAGATTTTTCCCCATTTTTTTATCAGAAATTTCAGTGCTAACAAATCCATTCGGTTGCTTATCGGTAGAAAAATCTACCACGTATACATTTTGATTGTATCCGGGCATTATTGCAAACATGTGAACATCCAGATTTTCTTCAGCCAGGTATTTCGTCAACGGCATAGTTGCATCTAAAGAATAGGAAGTTATTAAAGCCACTTTCATTTATGCGAAATTTAAAAATTAAAATTTACAAGGTCCTCTACTTCTGACAACCCTCTTTTACCCACTCTTATTGTTTTCATTCCTAAGCGGTTTCCAAATTCAATATCGGAAGCACTGTCGCCAATCATAATTGCTCGGTCAAACTCGATTTCAGGATAGTCATTTTTTGCCTGAAATGCCATTCCCGGGTTAGGCTTGCGATTGATATCTTCATTGGACAATGCGGTGCAATAGTAGATATGATCGATCCTTCCGCCACTTTTACTAATTTCCGCCAACATAAGTTCGTGGATTGACTGGAGTATCTCTTCACTGAATAACCCCTTTGAAACACCCCGCTGGTTGGTGACAATAAAAATATAGTGAAACCGCTTACTTAATTTTGCCAATACCTCCAAGGTACCGGGAAGAAACTCAAATTCACTCCATGACTTTACATAGTCATCGGGTCTGTGTTTATTAATTACTCCATCCCTGTCTAAAAACAAGCAGTTATAGTCAGCCATAATATTAACCGAACAATTTTTTAAAATCTATTTCGGCCTTGCGATAATCTTCGGGGATACCGATATCGATAAAATATCCATTGTCGGGATATGCAAAAAACTGCCTTACCGGATATTCTTTTTCCATGATGTCTGTTTCGAAAGAAAACCTGCCTTCCCTGCCTGACAGAACTGAAGAATTAACATCCAGCAGGTAGATACCCCCATTGATGATGCCTTCGGTAGTTTGTCTTTTTTCTGTAAAGCCGGTAATTCGCCCTTCACTGTTACATAAGAGCGAACCATAGCGATTATAATCGGTAAGTGGTTTTGCGGCAATGGTAAGTTCCGCGTTTGATTGTAAATGATACTCGAGGAACTCGTCAGGATCAATGTCGAAAAAAGTATCGCCGTTCATGATAAAAACCTGGAGGCCTTTACACTGCTGAAGTGCCAGTGCCATGGCCCCACCAGTGCCAAGCGGTTCTTTTTCAATCACAGGAACGATTTCGAACGGCCAGGTGTGATCGTTTAAAAAATCGATGATTGATTCGGATTTATATCCAAGTGATAGAATGATCCTGTCAAAATCATGTTTCTTTAACCATTCAAAAATGTAAAGTAAAAAAGGCCTGCCGTTGATGGGCGCCATACATTTAGGAAGATCGGCCACCACACTTTGTAAACGCGTTCCCATTCCTCCCGCGAGTATAATACATTCCCTCATTATTTTGCGAATAAAGCAGTTTCAACGATTTCACAAATGATATGCCCGACGGTAATGTGCGATTCCTGGATGCGTGGCGTATCAGAGCTTGGTATCCTGATCAAAAAGTCTGTAGTACCCACCATCTTTCCACCGCCCTGGCCGGTAAGGCAAACGGTGGTCATACCTTTTGCATGAGCGGTAGCAAAAGCTTTAATAATATTTTCAGAGTTGCCAGAGGTCGATAAACCGATAAGTACGTCACCGGATTTACCCACTCCCTCAATTAACCTCGAATAAACATTTTCATATCCGTAATCATTGCCAACAGCTGTAAGAAATGAGCTGTTGCAGTGCAATGCTTCGGACGGTAAGGGCCTGCGGTCGATATAAAATCTTCCTGAAAATTCCGCTGCAAGATGTTGTGCATCGGCTGCACTTCCACCATTTCCACAAAAGTATACTGAGTTGCCGGCATTAAAGGCAGAGATGACTGCTTCTGAGATCTTTATTATTTCAGCAATTAATTGCTCATCATTGCTGATGCTTACTTTAACATCTGCGGAAGTAGTTAACCTGTTTTTTATTAAATTTTGCATATCTGTTCTTTATTTTATAAACCATGTAAATAATCCATCTTCAACGAACCGGAAAGCATTAAATTGTCCATCGTAGGGTGACAATGCATGCATTACTTTGTATTTACTTTTATCCGGACAATAAAAGACCATATATCCTCCCCCACCCGCACCGAGGATCTTGCCTCCCACGGCACCAGCATCTTTTGCGGTTCCATATATTTCATCGATCATAGGATTGGTGATACCCTTTGCC
>JBDSLD010000317.1:0-10121 GCA_039916545.1 Ferruginibacter sp. | reverse complement strand
CCTTGTTTTCTGTACGGGCTTTTGAAAGCGCTTCTTCTCCCCATGCATACCAATCCACAGGGTTGTGCGCATGTTGCAGCAGGTAAGGGCTGGTCTCATTTATTAAACGATTGGTGAATTCGTGCTGCATATCCCTTTAAAAAATAGATGAACATTATGTATATAAAAAAACAGTATGTCTCACTATACAAAAATGAGCAGGGACTTGTTGAAAAAAATAATGTAATCTTTGGAGGAGAGATTTAATCTATAGGGACATTCTTTAATTGAGGGAGGTCTGATTTATTTTTTCTTAAGGCTCGTAAGGTACAATTCCAATGCGCTGACCATGCTTGGTGCCTGGGGTTGCGGAGCTTTTATATGAAGCGTAAGCCCGGCATCCTCTGCTGCTTTAAAAGTATTGGCGCCAAATACTCCTATCTTAGTTCCATTTTGTTTGAATTGAGGAAAATTTTCCAGCAGGCTTCTTACTCCGCCAGGTGTGAACAAGCAAATTACGTCAAAATTTTGAGCAATCACTTCTTTGATATCATTGCTAATGATCCTGTACAATACCGGGGTCGCATATTCGCAATTGTGATCCCTTAGCCAGTTGGTGATTTCGCTGTCAAATGATTCCGAACAGGGATACAAAAATTTCTCGTTGTCCTTATGTTTATTTATAACGTCAAACAGGCTTTTATTTGTCCCGTCAGCACCATAGAAAACTTTACGCTTCCGGTATAAAATAAATTTTTGGAGGTAAAGGGCGATTGCTTCTGTAATGCAAAAATATTTTGTATCCTGGGATATATTGGTCTTCATTTCCTCACATGCCCGAAAAAAATTATCAATGGCGTGACGGCTTGTGAAAATGACTGCTGTATAATTAGTAATCTCAATCTTTTGCTTCCGGAATTCTTTTGCAGGAATGCTATCTACCACAATGAATGGGTAAAAGTGAAGTTCAATATTGTGCTTTTTAGCCAGATCGAAATAAGGAGATTTCTCCCCTTCGGGTTTTGGCTGAGTAATAAGTACTTTTTTTACCACGTTATCGTTCAATTCTTGGTTTTTTTCGCCGTTATTAACCATATCGGATAAATTATTATTGAATGGCAATACAAAGTTATAGATTTTTACTTAATAAAAGTACCAAACCCTTGTAAATCAATAAAACAGGCAATATTTCGATACCTGCGACATACATAAAGAAGTGAAAACGGCTGATTTTTAATTTGTTTTGCAATAAACCATACGACCGGAAAAAGCGTAATAAAAACATCAGGCTGATCAATAAAAGAGAAATTATTACACCTGCTGTTGTAAGGGCCGGAACTGAAAAAGCAATGATTATTGAAAAAGGAATTAACAGGATACCTAAAATCTTATTAATTAAAAAAATTATAAATATATAGATGTTAGTCACCTCTTTATAACCTGTAAGCCATCCTGTAAATTTTACAGTAATGAATTTACACAGGTAAATTAATGCAAGGCTAAAGGTGCAATATAACAATATCAACCAGAAGTTATCAGCGGATACCCAGTTATAATAGCGTAGCAACAAATAAACATATATTCCACCTGCCAGTATGAATAATATATTAAAAAACAGAGAGGGTAGTTTGGCTTGCAGTAACTGATCAGTCAGCTGACTTTGCCTTAAGGAAGCATTAAAAAATACCCTAAAAAGATTGTTAAAATACCTGTTATAAAAAAAGCGAAAGAAGCCAAGCATCATTCCAACGGCGGCCAGCAAGTAAAAAAAATTATCTGAAGGGTAACTTTGCTTTATTTTATTTGACATCGCAACCGGCTTGCCATTCAAATTGAGCGACTTGTTTTCGTTGAATATTTTACGTATTACAATATAGTAGGCAGCAGAACGATTGACCGGGGTATCCCTTTTTATTGCAGAACTTTGAGCTGAGCTGTTTACAATCGAATCGGGTAGGTTTACCACAGACGAATCTGTCCTCGTTGTGTCTGGCGAAATCTCTGCGGCGCCAGCATTTTTTTTAGTGATTATGGTATCGGTCTGCTGAGCAAAAAGCAAAACAGGCGGTAAAAATAGAAATAAAAAGACGCAAACCTGTTTCAATACATATATAATTATGCGGCAAAAATAAAATGATTTTACCTAGAAATAATTAATATACCCAAAATGTATTTTCGCCGACTGGCGGAGATCCAATTTTATGTCATTTCGTTTGCCGACCGCAAAACTAATATTTAGCAGTCCCGCCTTGGTCTCAAAAACTAATCCGAGGCCCGCGCTGATAAAATTGTTATTCAAATTTATTGACTGGTATTTATTTTTTGCCCATCCGGCATCAATGAAAGTAAACAGGTAAGAATTCAAACCAACCAGGTTACGGTATTCTAAAGTGACCACACCGTATTGCGTCGCGTAAATACTTTCCTCGTCAAATCCGCGCAGGAGCTTATATCCACCTATTTGAAAAAGCTCATTGCGAAATACGCTCTGGCTACTGTAGACACCGCCATTGAAAACCGTTTTCAGCGTGCTTCTTTTGCCTGCAGGAAAATAGTGCGCTGCTGTGAGTTTCACCCTTACCTGGTAGGTACGTAGTTTGATGGAATCGTACAAGGATGCAAAATCAAAAGAAGGATCTTTTAAGGTAAGTATCTCGTTATTCGGACTGATAGTTTTTATCCCGACTGAGCCTACCAACCTTATTTCATTACCTTTATTAGGATTGAACCGGTAATTGGTTGTATTCAATTCGTAATCCAACCCAACATTTACCGCTTTTACATCAATATTGGGTGGCAGTTGCCTGGTCGCTTTCACCAGGCTGGTATCTACACCGGAGCCCAGCAAAAAACTTCGCTGGCTCTGGATAAAGATCTTGCCGGATTGATTGGCCGACAACAGGTACTGAATACCCAATTGCGCATTTAATTGCAAAAACGTAGAATCCTTTTTAAAAAGGTCGAATGCAAAGTCAAGTCCGAACGCAGTCTTAAAAATATAAGGTTGCTGAAACCCAAGATTTATCCGGGGAGAGCTGATCTGTAACTGCTGCCAGTTTACCAGGATAGTTTCGCCAACACCAAGCGCATTCCGTAAATTCAAATTTACGTCACCTGTCAATTGCAGTTTATTGGTCTGGCTATTGGCGGGTAAAAATCCCACCAGGAAATTCACCTGGCTGCTTTTTTTGGGCATAAGATACACATCCAAAACAGACCCGGTACCCAGCATCTGTAACTCTGACGGCTGCTGTTCCTGCAAATAAGGCAATTCCAAAAAACGTGTGCTTACCTGGTCCAGTTTGTCTCTATTGTAAATGCTTCCATTTGGGATGCCTAAATATCGTTGTAGAAAACTATTTGAAATTTTGACCTTCCCTTTTATTCGGATACTATCAATATGATATAACGGACCAGTGTTTACTTTTAAAGCTGCACTCATCCCGCCGCCGGTTAATTGAACACTGTCCAGGAACACGCCCGCGAATGGATAACCAATTGTTTCATAATAAGTTAATACTCGCTCCTTTATTATCTCCAATTGTGCAATGTTGACAGGTTTATTGATAAAATCCTTGTCTGTGAACCCGCTTAAATCCAATGCTTTTTTATCAATTTTTTCTGTATGAAGCTGTACCAGGTATTGCTGTGTTCCGAGGAAGACCTGCACATTTGCAGCGGTGGAATCATAATAAACGGAATCAACAGATGCCGCAGGATATCCCTTTAAATTTAGGATAGAAGGAAGTTTATTTATATAGTCCGAACATTGAATGCGGCCGGCGAAGGCAGTCTGCAGTTGTAGCGCTTGCGGATTAAAGGAAGTATCTTTGTCGATATACTTTATTATCAGCAGGTATTTCTTTAGCGCTGACTGCTGACAGCAAACATGGGATGTTTTGCAAACTGCAATGATTGTTGTAGTAAGAAATAAAGCGTAAAAAATGGATCTTTTATTTTTCATTACTGAATTCAAATCTAAAGTCTAAAATCGTAAATCAAAAATCTTTGTCCGGCATTTACATCCATATTCCATTTTGCAAACAGGCTTGTCATTATTGTAATTTCCATTTTTCGACCTCACTGAAATTAAAAGACGACCTGGTTGCTGCAATAATAAAAGAGATTGAACTCACGCCGGCAATGTCATTACAGCATCCGGGAGGCAGTGATAAAGAGCTTTGTGAAACGATTTACTTCGGTGGTGGAACTCCAAGTATTTTAGAAATAAGTGACTTATCGCTGATATTTGATGCGTTGCATGAAAAATTTTCAATTGCCGGAGATGCCGAAATTTCTTTGGAGGCAAACCCTGATGATATTACCCCAGGCAAGTTATCACTGTGGAAACGGGCTGGCATCAACCGCTTAAGCGTTGGTATACAGTCTTTTTCTGAAGCCGAACTTTTATGGATGAACAGGGCGCATACTGCCGCCGATTCAATGAGGTGTGTAGATGAAATAAATGCTGCAGGATTTACTGATTATTCGGTCGACCTGATCTATGGCTCTCCTTTACTAAGCAATGAAGCCTGGCAGCAAACTGTAAGGACCGTTATTGAAAAAGAAATTCCGCATATATCCTGTTATGCGCTTACAGTTGAGCCCGGGACAGCGCTTGACAAAATGATCCTTCAACACAAGAAGGCGCCTGTGAATTCGGAAAAGCAGGCCGAACAATTTTTGTTGTTGATGGATTGGATGGAGATGGCGGGATACGAGCATTACGAGATCAGTAATTTTGCCAAACCGGGCATGCGCAGCAAACACAATAGCAGTTACTGGCAGGGAAAGAATTATTATGGATTTGGCCCCTCGGCACATAGCTATGATGGAAAAAGAAGAAAATGGAACATTGCGAACAATGCACTTTACATCCAGGCACTACAACAAAACTATATCCCTTTTGAACAGGAATCGCTTACACCGACGCAACAGGTTAATGAATATATCATGACGTCTTTAAGAACGATAGAGGGGATCGACCTGGCCAAAGTGAGCAGGGAATTTGGTGCAGCATACAGCGACAGGTTAAAGATGGCGGGTAATAAATATTTTAGCACCAATAAACTAAATAATACGCAGTCAAAATTGGTCCTGACAAGGGAAGGGAAATTATTTGCTGATGGGATTGCGGCAGACCTGTTTTTTTAAAAGCATTGGTTTAAGGATTGTGTACCCATGAGAACTGTTTGAAAAAAAGTTGCCTTCTCTGCCTAAATCAACGTTTCCTCTATCTTTTTAAACCCTTCGGCGGGTGAAAGATTTTCCCATAAAATCCGGTAAACTGTTTCAGCAATGGGCATATCCGCATGTATAGTTTCGTTTATCAGGAACATACATTTACTGGCATTGTAACCCTCGGCTACCATACTCATTTCAACCTGTGCCGACCTTACAGAATATCCCTTACCGATCATATTTCCAAATGTGCGGTTTCTGCTGTAGAGTGAGTAGCAGGTTACCAGCAGATCGCCCAGGTAAACAGAAGCTGCATAATTATTAGAGCGGTGATCATGAACGGATTTAGCCGCTTCGATATGACCAACCTCTATATTTTTTATACCTGCTCTTTTTAAAAATCCAGCCATTTCATCAGCGCTGTTTGCGATGAGGACACTAAGAAAATTATCTCCATAATCCAGGCCGTGAGCCATGCCGGCGCCGACGGCGTAAATATTTTTTAGCACCGCGGCAAATTGAACACCATAGATGTCATTGTTTTCGACCGTATTCAGGTAATCTGTTTTAAAATAGCCGGCAATCTCGTGGGTGGCGGCTTCATCAATACCCGAAAATGTCAGGTAAGATAATTTTTCAGCGGCAATTTCTTCCGCATGGCAGGGGCCCAGCACCGCAAAATAATCTTCCAGCGGCACATTAAATTCGTTCTTTAAAAAATCGTTCAGTAATAAATTATTTCCAGGTAAAATTCCTTTTATAGCGCTGATTATTTTTTTGCCTTCCAATATATTTTTGTCCAATGACAATAGTGTGGCAGCCGCGTAAGCCGAAGGGATGGCGATAATGATACACTCTGAATTATTAATGATCTGCGTAAGATCTGTATTGAGTTTTAGCTGGCTGGTGTTAAAATAGGCTGTGCTTAAGTAATGAGGGTTATGGCGCCGAAGCATGATCTGATCAATCGATTTCTGGCTTCTGTTCCACCAATAAATGGTTTGGCCGTTGTCAGTTAGTATTTTTGCCAGTGCAGTTCCCCAGCTTCCGCTTCCCAGTATGCCAAAGGTCATGGTAAAATGATAATTGATTTATTGATAAGTCCCCCTGTTTCAATGTTTCAACAAATGACCGTTTTCTATTGTTCACTTATGCGTAAGACCCAGGGCGGTAAATTAATTATTTCGGGAGCGTATTTTAAAATGATGACATTATTTTCCTTGAAATAGTTGGCGCAAGCAGAAGGATGTCGGACAGGAAATTAATTGCAGCCGTTTAATTACAACCCTAATTTATCCACGGCTAATTGCGCGGCTATCTGGCTGGCATCTTTTTTATTATACCCTTTTCCTTCTGCTACCAATTCACCGTCAACAGTGGCTCCAATGGTAAAAAGCCGGCGGCCGTTCTCGAATTTTTCATTCAGCGTTTCAAATTCCAGGGCTTTGCCATTTTTATTTGCCCAACCGTACAGTTTATTTTTGATATTTATTTCAATGCCCTCGAGGTCATCCATAAACATGTGGGTGGAAATGATGTATTTTTCAACCCATTTTTGCGTTTTGCTGTACCCTTTGTCAAGATAAACTGCACCAATCAGTGCTTCCAGCGTATTGCCAAAGATCTGGGATATCTTAAGTGAACTATCGTGTTTATTATATATTGTGATCTTTTTGAGGCCCATTTTGATACCGATATCATTGAGTTGCTGACGGTTAACCATTTTACTCCTCATTTCGGTCAAAAAGCCTTCGCCTTTATAAGGATACTTCATAAAAAGATAATGGGCGACAATAGAACTGAGTACCGCATCGCCTAAAAATTCAAGCCGTTCGTTATTTTCATCTGCCCCTTCCCTTACTGAACGGTGGCTCAATGCGGTCCGGTACAAATTAAGTTCACCCGGGGTGAAACCCAGTACGTTATTGAGTTGTTTTTTAAACTCTTTCTTTTTTATATCTCCGTTTAAGAAGTCTTTGAGGAACTGCAAAATTTGATAATATGTTTACTCGAAATTACTGTTATTTGATGCAAAAAAAAAGTATTAATCCAAACAGTTCCTGCACAATGACTGTGAGGAAGATGTGCCCATTATTTTTAAACCCCCTGCACTAAAATATTTCTGAATGTCCTCCTTTTATCAAAAAAAACCTGCGGCATTTTTCCGCGCAGCCGGTGCGCGATCACGCTTACCCAATTTTACCCCTGACCAAAATATGCTTAGGCGTATCATTTATCAAAAATAAAATGAAGGTCAGATTCACGGTGCTTTTCTATACAATAGATCTTTAACCGGCACGATTCATCCGACAGTTGCTTCGCTCTTTCCTTGTCGGGATATACAAACGGGTAATTGGTAAGGCGGGTATAGGCTATCTTAAGTCCCATTTCACCCCACCTGCTATTTTGCACATTAACCAATACCATGGCCACTATAAATGCGAGTGATATGACCAGTCTTATCTTCTCCGCTCTGAGTTTTATGTATGCGAAAATAAACACAATTGCAGCAAGCAAATGCGGGTACACCAGGTAACGGCTTGTATAAAAATTGATACCTTTCAAACTGCTCCGGAAATAGGCGATTGCAGCTATCGATATAAGAATAAACAATAACAGGCTTAAGAAGGGGGCTGTATTTTCTGCCAGGCGCAATTTTTTTGTTACCGGTAGGGAAACAGCCAGGATTATAAGCAGGCAAATGCCAAGATAAAACGAGTACTTGAAATTAAAAACCGCGCCTGCATGCCGGATAAAATAAGTTGAATACTCGGCAAGTGTATTAACTGGCGCCGTACCGGTTTTGTTATAATGCAAAAAATATAAGGGCGCAAAAATAATAAGACAGGCGCCGGAAATAATGATCCGCGGTTTGTCTTTAAGCAGGATCGTAAAAAAGAGCATACACAGGGAACCGATCATCCCATTACCACTTGAAAAAACTATCAATGCCTGGAAAAGAAAAGCAGGCACCAGGTATTGGTTGCTTTTCAAACTATAAAAAAGAATACCCAGCAAAAAAAGCAGGATGACGCCATAATTTTGAACGCCGGCCATTGCAGAACCTGAATTTTCAAAATTGCTAAGATCGAATAAGCACAGTGATAAAATAATTGCCGCGATATTCCAGTAACCGGGAATTGCTTTGCGGATAAAATATATTATAATAATGAAAACGCCTGCCAGTTCTATATTACCTATAAAGATGAGGTTCCTGAAACTGATTGCACCAACTGCTTCGTAGTACAGAACAAATATTATTCTTGAAAATAAAATGCGATGCTCATTGTGCTGACTAAAGAGTAGCGCTACTTTTTCTGTAGATCCCGAAGAAACAAATTTGTTCAGAAAAGCCAGTATAGCATCGTAGTCGTCACTGTAGGGAATGTTCAAGGCATACGTATTCACTATACTAAAATAGAAAATGGGAGGAATGAGTACACATGCATTTAAAACCCAGGCCAGTATCTTATGCTGTTTCTTTTGCAAGGGCCGCTGTTTTAATAAAGTTCATCGTAGTCAAAAAGTAAGGGCCATAATATATGAACCACTTTGTTTCCAGGTAAGGTAACAAAAGTATTGACGATAAAATATTTGAGATGGCAATACCTGGAAATCAGGCAATATATTTTTTTACAATTACGGATGCATTGTGGCCACCAAAGCCAAAAGTGTTGCTAAGAGCAGCGTTTACGGGACGGTGCTGTGCTTTGTTGAAAGTGAAATTTAATTTTGGATCCAAATCGGGATCGTCCGTAAAGTGGTTGATGGTAGGGGGAATAATGTCTTTTGTAACGGCCAGGATACAAGCCAGTACTTCGATTGCGCCTGCTGCACCAAGACTGTGACCAGTCATGCTTTTTGTAGAACTGATATTCATATCATAGGCATGGTCGCCAAAAACATTCAGGATGGCCTTGGTTTCGGCGATATCCCCCAATGGTGTAGAGGTACCATGTACATTGATATAATCAATATCTCCGGGTTCCATTCCTGCATCTTTTAAGGCGGTGCGCATTACATTTTGTGCACCTAAGCCTTCGGGATGTGGAGCCGTAATATGATGTGCGTCGGCAGTGGCACCACCGCCGGCAATTTCACAATAGATCTTCGCGCCCCGCGCAATTGCATGTTCAAGACTTTCCAATATAATAACGCCAGCGCCTTCCCCGACAACAAAACCATCGCGGTCCTTGTCGAATGGCCGGCTTGCGGTAATGTGGTCGTCGTTTCTTTCGCTCAATGCTTTCATCGCATTAAAGCCACCAACACCTGCTGCACTGATAACTGCTTCGCTACCGCCTGATATGATTATATCGGCCCGGCCAAGACGTATATTGTCAAAGGCATCGATGATTGCATTTGTCGAAGACGCACAGGCACTTACCACCGCATAATTAGGGCCCCGGAATCCATGCCGGATAGAGATCTGCCCTGCGGCAATATCAAGTATCATTTTGGGAATAAAGAAGGGATTGAAACGCGGAGTACCATCACCGGAAGCAAAGTTGACGACCTCCTCCTGGAAAGTGATCAGGCCACCAATGCCGCTGGCAAATATTACGCCTACCCTATCCACATCAACATTTTGACTGTTGATGCCGGCATCGCTGACAGCTTCATCACTGGCAATCAATGCAAACTGGGTAAACCGGTCTATTTTACGTGCTTCTTTACGATCTAAATAATGGGTGGGATCGAAGTCTTTAACCTCGCAGGCAAACCTGGTCTTAAATTTAGAAGCGTCAAATTGTTTAATCAGATCACATCCATTTACGCCATCAGACAACCCCTGCCAGTATTCGGCAACGGTTTTTCCCAATGGAGTAAGGGCTCCCAATCCGGTAACAACTACTCTCTTTAAATCCATAAAGTTTGCCTGCGATGATTAAAACAGATGACTACTTAGCGTGTTCTTCAAGGTAAGTAACGGCCTGACCAACGGTTGTAATGGTTTCGGC
>JBDSLD010000316.1:0-37821 GCA_039916545.1 Ferruginibacter sp. | reverse complement strand
TGTTATTAATAACTGGTAAGGGTTTTAGAATATTTTCTAATCCGAATCTTCACTTCACCAACTACCTGTCAACTCTCTACTTTTGCCTCCACAGCCGGTCCGCCAGCTGGCGGATAACCGGAACGCTTCTGTTTTTGCTTCTTTGAAAAAATAGGCTGCGCATTTTTTCAATTCCGATTTCATCGGAACCGAACCAACGAAAGGCTGCTAACCCGGTTACTAATGTAGCAAATCAAATAGTGGCCACACTTAAATGCCTTTTATTAAACAGCTCAATAATATTTTATTTTAGGCCATTTATTTAGTTTCAGATTAATAATATTCAACAGGAAAAATCTCCACAATCCATTGTCTGTAAAGGTTTTCAGCGTTTTCTTGCAAACACTATCTATCAATCGGGCATAAAAAAAACCGGAATGAATCCGGTTTTCGACTAACTAAAAATTGATCCCTACGTTATTTCGATTCCCTGCGGAATTGCTTACTTGTTTAGAAAGTAAAAGTAGAGTATATAAACTATTGCAACAATACCCTAAAGCGGGTATTTCTTATGCATGCTAATTCACAGGTTTGCCGGTGATTGTAAGGCGAAAATTATTATTAACCCTGATGCTGGCACCCGCTGCTTCTTTAAGGCTTTTGCAGGTAGCCGTAGTGCTGTTTATCACGGGGTAATTGGTTAGCCCGGCATTAATGAGTACGTCTGTATTGGCATCGGGCAGACTCCCACAGCTCCAGTTCCCGGTATTTTCCCAGGCGGTGCTTACTGACCCTGTCCACATATTTCGGGAAGTTAAACAGGTAGCTGCCGTAACGTTATTCCTGATCACTGCCTGCGGTAAGGGGCCAAAGCCATTGACAAAACTTACACCGATGCCATTATTCAGGTAGCAATAACTCATGACCGATCCTTTAAATCCTGCAGGCAAGGCTGTGATATCGGTTGTAGCCGCACAGGTGGTACAACCCCCGCCTTGTTCAAGTGCTGCGCAGTTATCGATCGCCCCGCAGGTATTTCCCGGACCGGTGTTCCATCCGCACCAATGGGTATGGTTCGAGCCGAGATTATGACCGGTTTCGTGGGTAAGCACCTGTGCATCCCAGGAATAATTCGGGTATGACTGGAAAGTAGCATACACATTACTATATCCATAAGTGTACGGCCTGTTACACTGGTCAAAATTTAAAATGAATGCTACGCCACCATTATTGGTGGTGCCACCTGCAATCAAATGCGCAAGGTCGCCCTCATAATTATTTCCCAGGCTGTTCCACCGCGCCTTAAAACTGTTCAGGCCCTGGTTCGAATTGGCATTGGCGTATGGATCGGCGCTTGTCCATACAAAAGTTTTTGACAACTCTATTATAATTCCCTCGTTCTGGTAAAGTGTTGCTACAACATTAAACAGACCGGTGAGATAATTTTGCACTTTTGTAATGTCAGCGCCAAAATTATAATTGTATAGACGATAGTCGGCTTCCCAATAGAACCTTACTTTTTTACACAATACTGGCGGCGCCTCAGCAATTGTCCCTACTGCTACATTTCGATCGGCAAAAGGCGGGGAAGGGGAGACCACTTCACTGGTTGCGCATTTATAACGTGGCTGGATGACCATATCGCTGCTCTTGTACACAACATACCTGGCGCTGCTATCTTTCATTTTACCGATCACAAAATTCCCATCCTTATTGGCAAATACACCAATGACTTCCCCATTTTTGAAAAAACTTAAGCAAGCCAGTGAATTACTGTCACCGGCAATATATCCCCGGTAATGGAGACCCTGGTCTGCGGAAGTACGGGTATTGATATTATTGGCAATGGTTCCAAAAGAAAAATCGCCTGAGCTATTGATTTGTTCGGCGGCAAGCACAAGCGTATAAGTTTGATTTTCGGCCAGCGGAATCGCCACCTTCATGCCGGATGGCTTTTTGCTGGCTATATCATTTATCGCCTGCTTATTTAATGAAAGGATGGTATAATCAGACACTATAGAACTGCGCGAAACATATTCACTGCGTGTATTATCAAATACGGCTTCGTTGGAAAAGCTGACACCCTGTTGCTGTTTATCTGCAACAAATTTATAAAGAAGTGACCTTTTTGTATCCTGTGCGTTCGAAGAAAAATTAATCAACAGGATAAAAAAAATGATGGTTAAGAAAGGTTTCATATTTTAATTTCTTTAAGTCTGGTTTAAGCGAAATAGTTAGCTAAAGCTGGTTGAAGGTATACTTTAGATAAAAAAATACGAATTCCACTTTGTAAAAGGTAAGGCCGGGGATGGCCAAATAAAAATGCCGGCATTGCGCCGGCATAAAAAATATTTCCACTTTTTTGTTATCCCTTTTTTACTTCTTTCGCCCAGGCATCTTTCAATGAAACAGTCCGGTTAAACACTAATTTGTCTGAGGTACTTTCTTTATCCAGGCAAAAATATCCTTTGCGGATAAATTGATAATTAGCAGCGATATCAGCATTTTTCAAGGAAGGTTCTACATAGGCATTGGTGATCACCTGTAACGATTCCAGGTTGATATAATCCTTGAAATCACCTTCTTCCTGGGATGGATTTTCTACATTGAATAAGCGGTCGTACAACCTCACTTCCGCCTGTAACGCATACCTGGCGCTTACCCAGTGAATGGTTCCTTTCACTTTTATTCCTGTTGTGTCATCGCCACTTTTACTTTCCCGGAAAAAAGTACCGTGTATCTCAGTAACATTTCCTTCCGCGTCTTTTACAAAGTCATCACATTGCACGATGAAGGCGCTTTTCAGCCGCACCAATGCACCCGGCGCTAACCTGAACCATTTCTTTGCAGGTTCCTCCATAAAATCTTCCCTTTCTATCCAAAGCTCCTTGCTAAAAGGGACGATCCTGGTGCCATAAGATTCATCGGGGCCATTCTCACTTACCATATCTTCAGTCTCTCCATCCGGGTAATTGGTAATGATCAGTTTTACCGGGTCAAGCACCGCCATTACGCGGGGAGCCAATTTATTCAGGTCTTCCCGTACACAGAATTCCAGCAGGCTTACATCGATGAGGTTTTCTCTTTTGGCAATACCGATACGGTCGCAAAAATTCCGTATGCTCTCGGCCGTAAATCCCCTGCGACGCATACCGCTGATGGTAGGCATGCGCGGATCATCCCAGCCTTGTACATGACCTTCGTTCACGAGCTGTAATAGTTTACGCTTGCTCATGACAGTGTAAGTCATGTTCAGACGTGCAAACTCATATTGTTTGGAGGGAAATATTTCAAGCTTTTCTATAAACCAGTCATACAATTCCCGGTGGGGTATAAATTCCAGTGTACAGATGCTGTGCGTTATATTTTCGATGCTGTCGCTTTGGCCATGTGCAAAGTCGTACATGGGATAAATGCACCAGCTATCGCCCGTGCGGTGGTGGTGCGCATGCCTGATCCGGTAAATAATCGGATCCCGCATGTGCATATTGTTTGCTGCCATATCGATCTTTGCCCGCAGAACCTTTTCGCCATCCTTGTATTTACCTTCTTTCATGGCTGTAAACAAAGCCAGGTTTTCTTCAATGCTGCGATCACGGAAGGGACTGTTTTCGCCTGCCTCGGTAGGAGTACCCTTTAGTGATGCGATCTCCTCGGGGTTGGAGTCATCCACATAGGCCAATCCTTTGTTGATAAGGTTTATGGCAAATTGATATAGCTGATTAAAATAGTCACTCGCGTATAATTCATTGGCCCAGGTAAAGCCGAGCCAGTTCACATCTTCCTTGATGCTGTCCACATATTCTGTTTCTTCTTTTTCAGGATTGGTATCATCAAACCGCAGGTTGGTTTGACCACCATATTTTAATGCCAATCCAAAGTTCAGGCAAATACTTTTGGCATGGCCGATATGCAGGTAGCCATTCGGCTCCGGCGGAAAACGTGTAAGAATAGTTGCATATTTTTTATTCTCCAGGTCTGCTTCAATAATTTCTTCAATAAAATTCAGGCTCTTTTCTTCAGGCATCTTTTTAATTTTCTGATGCAAATTTAGATAAGATTAATTAAAAGGCATGTTCATTTAACGATGTGTTCGGATTTGCGTTGATGAGATGGTAACAATAACCGAAGTGCTGCGTCTAAAAGTGATTCTCTTTTCCATGTTTCCAAGAGTATACTCTTCGCAAACCTCACAGGTTTTTGAAACCTGAGGTGTTGGATAATAGTCGGTGAGTTTTTGTCAGAGAGTACCAACGTAGTTAATACAATAATGGTCACCATTGTATCAGTAATGACTTTAACATTGCCAGCGACTCAGCTCGCCAATGTTGTATCTCCTGACCAACAACAAAAGTTATCCTTTCTAAAAATGATTCCTTTATTACAGACACTGACTATTCTACAAACTACCACCATTTTTCTTCATCTCCTCCAGCATCAAAATTATCTTATCCAGTTTTTTTGTTTCCAGGTCGCTGATCTGCATTTGCAAAGCTTCTATCTCTTTTTTTGCTTCAATATTGCATTGATAGTCTTCCTTCGCCTGAATCCTGTCCCGCTGGCTCTGCCTGTTTTGAGACATCATAATAATCGGCGCCGCATAAGCAGCCTGTGTGGAAAAAATCAGGTTCAGCAAAATAAATGGATAAGGATCCCAGTGTTCCATCAAACCTATGACATTCAATCCCATCCAGATTAAAACAAAGATACTTTGTAAGATGATGAACTTCCATGATCCCATCCCGTTGGCTACGGAATCTGCTAAACGGTCACCTCTTGATGAAGAGTCTATATGCTTGTCGTGCCAGGTAATTTTACTCATTATAAAATTTTAAATATGAATGTTTTTTATTAAAAAATTATGAAAAGCTAATACGCATCGACCAGGAGAAAGCTTAAAAATATAATTTACAAAAAAGCCTTTGGATCAGTTAGATACAAAGGCTTTTTCATACAAAATAAGAAACTTAATCCGCCCGTCCCATACGTCGCAAATATGAAGCATGAGAAGCAATGGCGTGACGCATTTTCGGATATTCCACGTAATGGATACCAAAATCGAGACAAGTTTGTTTAATTATTTTACTGATCTCAGGGTAATGTATGTGAGAAATCTTTGGAAATAAATGGTGCTCGATCTGGAAATTTAATCCACCTACCAACCAGGAAATGAGTTTATTTTTAGTTGCAAAATTCGCTGTTGTTTCTACCTGGTGGATAGCCCATTCGTTCTCGATCTTGTTGGTATCTGCAACAGGCATAGGAAAATGTGTGTGCTCTACCGTATGCGCCAGTTGAAACACCACGCTGATCACGAAACCTGTTACCATTGTGGCGATAAGAAAACCGACCAGCCAGCTAACAAAACCTACCATGTAGATGGGCAATACCATAAAAATAATAATGTAAACCACTTTAGCCGCCCAAAATCCAATATGTTCTCTTACACTTAGCTTTTTAATTGGAACAGATCCGATCCTTTTCTTAAAATATTTTTGATAATCAGTCAGGAAGATCCAGATCAGGTGCAACAAGGTGTACAGGAACCAAACATAATAATGCTGGAAACGATGCATCCAGTAGCGCTTTTGCGTGGTACACATCCTTAAATATGGTTTGGCCTCGATATCATCATCAATGCCATCAATATTCGTATAAGTATGGTGAATAATATTGTGTTTCTGGTTCCACATGATACTGCTGGCGCCTAACAAATTAACAGAGACAGCTGCGATCTTATTCATTGATTTACTGCTGCTGAAACTTCCGTGCCCACCGTCATGCATCACATTAAAACCAATGGCAGCTGTAAATCCGCCCAATAGTACGCACTCCACTATTGCCAACCAGGTAGCAGGGGTAAAATATACCAGATGAACATATAAACCGATATAAGCGGCGAAGAAAAATATCGCTTTGACATGCAGGCTTAAATTTCCTGTAGAAGGTTTTTTCCTATCTGTAAAATATTGATTGACTCTTTTTTTCAATTCCTGGTGGAAATCTGTAGTGCTATGTAAGAACTTGGGCGTTGCCATTTTACTTGAAATTTAATAGGTTGCAAAGGTACATTATAAATAGCTTTTTTGAGGTGTTTGTTATACCCAAATCAGGTAATTATCTTAATAAATGACTCAAAACTTGCAAACCCGATCATTTTTTTACTAATAAATCCTTCCGCAAAATTTACACCGATCATCTTGCCAAACATTTTCGATCTGTAAATTACGCTCTCTAAAAAATCGGGCGAGGAAATATAAGTTTGTGGTTCACTGTTATCCATGCTGTTGAACTGGGTTCCATATGCCTTGATCGCCTCCAGTTTTTGCTCCATTACCTCTGTAATGTCTATCACAAAATCCGGTTGCAGGTATTTATCCTGTATAAAATTGAATACGTATTTTGGACGCCAGGCTTCCTGTACGGTTCCATCATCAATGGTTTCGATCTTTCGCAGACCGGATAAAAAAGCCGCGTCTTCCACCAATTTGGCGCTACGTCCATGATCCGGATGCCGGTCCTCAGGCGCGTTGCAAAAGATGATCTCTGGCTGGTACCTGCGGATAGCAGTAATTATCTTTCTTTGATTAGTTTCATCATTTTGAAAAAAACCGTCGGCCATTTCCAGGTTTTCCCTGGCATCCAGTTGCAGGATCTTAGCGGCGGCCGCGGCCTCTTTTTTTCTTATGTCGGCGCTGCCGCGGGTACCTAATTCGCCTTGTGTCAAATCAATTACGCCGGTTTTTTTACCCTTCATTTTTTCAGAAAGCAGGATGCCGCCACAAGAAAGTTCCGCATCATCCGGATGCACGGCAAATACTAGTAGATCTAACTTCATTCGTTGGATTGGTGTTATTTATTAATTGATTGATAAGAATAAGGAAATTAAAAATTAAAAATGCGTTTGTAATAGGGAAGGGAATTATGATGTGGCGTCGAATGGGACTGATAGTTATATGCAAACCTTAAGTACTAAATTATCTATTGAACTTTAGCCCTTGTATCCATACATCCTTTCTACTTCCTGAACGATCTTCTCCATTTCAGCGTCATCGCCTGTTTTGTCGTACGGCTGTTTTAGATTTGTACTGAAAAAGAACGCTACCGTTTGATAAAACCTGGCCGTTAAACCGCCTTTATATTCTTTGATGATCTCGTAACAATTATTGCCGGTTTGCCGGTTTATTAATTTCATCAGCACCTTTCCCTGGTAAACAGAAAGATTGGTGAGTGGATCTGTAAACTCTTTCTTTAAATCTTTTTCCCTCGACTGTATATATTTTTTACGATCATCCTTATTGGTCACATTAACGAGGTGTGCATTTATATCATTCATAACATTTCCGGCGCGCCTGGCGTAAGGATAAGTAACATAAATAGCATTTCTGAGCCTTGTCCACTTGGCCCGGTCACTCATTTGTTTTTCAGTGAGCCTGGAGTAAAAACCAAGCGCAGGCAATGTCTTGGCCTCAATGGTGTCTCCGTTATAAATTACCGCATAAGACAGGATAGTGTCGTTCACATTTTGCTGCGCAGAGGCCCGTTGCCCGTTGAAAAGGGAAAAAACAACAATAAGCAGCACGTATATAAACCTGTATTTTTTGATAAAACGGATCATCGGTACGTGAATTTACAATATGTGCGACATCAATCAGTTAAATTTATGATAATTATATAACGTTCAAAAGCAAATAATCAATATACGTATAAAAGGATTGAATGGTTGAGAACATCAGAAAGATTCTAAAGTTTAGAAATATATTGACATTATCTGATCGATTGGAAATTATTACTACCCGAATTCTCCTGGTTGGTCACCTCCAAAGGGTAACTCACCAGGAGAATTCGCACTAAAAAAATTATAGTAATGACGCCGACATTTTTTCCGAAACAGTCAGCTTTCAGGAAATGGTTAACCAAAAACCATAAAAACGAGATGGAATTATTGGTTGGATTTAATAAAGTTGATAGTGGTAAGCAAAGCATCACCTGGTCACAATCAGTCGATAGGCGCTTAGCTTTGGCTGGATAGACGGCGTTCGTAAGTCGATCGACAAATACAGTTACAGCATCCGGTTTACACCGCGAAAACCCACCAGTACCTGGAGTGCCATAAATATCGGGAAAATTGAAAAACTAACAGCCCTGGGTGAAATGAAGCCAGCCGGCCTCGCGAGTTTTAAACTCAGACAAGCAGATCGATCCAAAATATATTCTCACGAAAATGACCTGGCAAAACTTCCACCCGGATTTGTAAAACAGTTCAAAGCAAATAAAAAGGCGTGGAATTTTTTTAAGATACAGGCGCCATCTTATCAAAAAGTAATAATACACTGGATCACTACAGCAAAACAAGAAGTAACCCAGTTAAAACGCCTGGACAAAGCAATAAAGGAAAGCGAGCTACTCAAACGCGTCTTATAACTGCCAAAACTGTCAGCATCGCGATAAAATGCTTGCTGGTTGATAAATCTATCGATCGATCAGGCATTTGCCAGCAGGAACATATAAAATAGTCCGCTTGCGGCAAAGATCAAAATCAGTATGCTGGTCACGAGGGAAAGGTTGGCCCTGCGGATCATGCTCATTACAAGGCCAACCGCCATTATGATCAATCCGAGCCAGACAAGGTTAATGTAGGGAAATATGTATGCTTTCAATGTAACAAAATCGATCATCGTGTCAGATTCTTTTACCCCGATCTTTAATTTCTTTTGGTCCGATGTTACGCCGGCAAATTTTATAAAAAGGTTTTGCGCGTAAACCGTGTCGTCGATTTGATTGATGCCAAAACTGTCGATCAGGATCATCGGGGAGGCATTGTACCTGGTACTGTCTTTTGCTGTGATCGTGATATCAGCCAATACAGACGGACCTGTTAATGGTATCCGGAACTTATTTTCTGTCGGATTTTTAACTACACTGTCCAGTACCATAAATCCGTGGGAATAAAATATGGTATCGCCTTCCGCTACTTCACTTATCTTAAAACTGGCGGTGTCCTTATTGGCTTCCGGATTCAGCGCATAAGAAATATAAGTAAACACATCATGCGTAAGGTAGCTTCTCGTATCCGGGTTGCTGCTCATATTATTATCCTTCATCAGGTACACGTCCGGGCTCAGGGTAAATGATTCTTTCACCTCTTTTGTCGATTCATCTCTTTTCTGAAACGCCAGGTGATAAAAACGTCTGCCTGTTTCAGTACCAGTACTATCATTTAAGTAGGTAACGTCGTACGGTCCCATTTTTTTAGCCACATGCCTGACGAGGTTGATATTTTCTGCCGGATTATCCTGTTGTTTGGTAAGTGGGTCTATACCCATTTGGATAACGAAATCTTTAAATTTCTCTTCACTGATCACTTTTTTATTGCCGGAGGAAATGATCATCCCGGTGATCATTAATCCAAAACCCAGGTGAGCAACGGATCCGCCTGCCGATTTCAGTTTACCATGTAATCCGCTCCAGATATAAGCTGCGTTAGCCGCCACCGAATAAATAGCCGCAAATAAGGCGACATAAATAGCCGCCAGGAATCCCATCCCTTCTTTATAATAGGTGATCGGGTAAAATACAGCCAGCAACCCGGTAATTATTGCCGCTATCAACGTGGGCACAGCGAGCTTCTTTAAAATAAAGGAGGCTGGTGTACTTTTATATTTAAAGTATTGGGTGATCGCGCTTAAAATGCCAATGATGATGGCGACCAGTACGATCACTTTATTATAGGAAAACTCAATATTCTCCGGTGGCGCCAACTTGCTGCCAAATACGGCATTGATGACAGGAGTTGAAGTTTTTGCTATGATGAACATGGCCGATAGAAAAAATACGATCGATCCGATGAACATCCAGAACTCACGCGAGTCGGTGGTTTCCTCTCTTTTTTCGCCAGGGATTTTTGTATAATTGATAAAGAAGTAGACCAGGGTAGGGACTGTAAAAACAAACATGAAAGTGCGTATCAAATTGAACATCGGTCTGCCGGATTCAGCAAATGCATGCACGGAAGTATCGCCTAAAATACCTGTCCTGGTCAAAAACGTTGAATAAAGAATGAACACAAATGTAAGGATGGCAAAGAGATAACTTGCTCTCAGGGAATGAGACGTGGCTTTATAAATTACCATGGTATGCAGACCGGCAATCAATATCAGCCAGGGTACCATAGATGCATTCTCAACCGGGTCCCAGGCCCAATAACCGCCGAAAGACAAAGACTCATACGCCCATTTTCCACCCATCATGATACCGACGCCTAATACACAGCAACTAAATAACGCATAAGGTATTACCGGCTTTACCCAATCACCATATCGTTTTGTCTGCAAACCTGCATAAGCATAAGCAAAGGGAATAATAGTAGAAGCAAAACCTAAAAACAATACCGGCGGATGGATCACCATCCAGTAATTCCGAAGCAGTACATTCAATCCAACGCCATCTTTCATCATGCTGAGGTAATTGGGCATGGCGAAAATGGGCCCGTTTATCTCATTCCTGGTCAGCACAAAAGGACTGTTGCCAATCTTGGTGCCAAACATGTAGACACCCATGATCATCATGGCTAAAAATAACTGGGCAAGACTAACTACGGACATTACCGGTGCTTCCCATTCCTTGCTATTGCGGATGAGAAATAGGCCCAGCACACAATGCCAGATACTCCACAATAAAAAACTGCCGCTTTGGTCTTCCCAGATAGAGGCAAAAAGGTATTTAAATTCCAGTTCCTTCGAGGTATGTTTATATCCAAAAAGGTATTCAATATAATGATTGGAACAAATATAAAAGAGAGAAGAGAATACAGCCAATACAGCAACGACCTGTACAATGAAACTGATCCTTGCAAACCTGGTCCAGGATAATTTTTCAACTGGGTCTTTTTTAGTTCCTGCAACAAAATAAGCAATCGTACTTAGCAGTGAAGCGGTAAAAGCAGCTAATACAAAGATGTGGCCGGCTTTGCCTATCAACAGGTGTTCTCCTTCGAATTCCATAGTTTCTCTTTGTCTTTATTTTGGTTGATATTTGGCGTTGCTTATATGCTTACAGCAAGCTGGTAGTTCATCATTTTGGAGAGTTGGCCAATACACGGTTTCGGATATTAATTACCGGCAACCAACATATTGTCGTGCTAATATTTAGTCTCAACGACCGTCTTTTCCAGCTGCTTTTTATCGTCTTTGTATTTGCTCGGGCATTTTAATAAGATATCGCTGCACTCAAAAACATCGCCCTGCATTCTTCCTTTCAATACGATTCTTTCGCTATGCTCCAGTTCAGCAGGTTTTGTATTGAGATAAACAACCTTTGCCTTAGCGCCCATGCTGTCAATAGCGGTAAAGGATAAATAATTAGGATTTTTACCGGGGTCATAATCCAGGGGAATGGATTTATCAAGCCTCGCGATCAGGTGGACAAACCTGCCCTGTTTTTGCTTTGCTGAGCCAATCGTATCGTATGTAGAAAAGTCTACGGACATCATTATTAATCCTCCAATAGCAATCGCAATGGCCACCAGGAGTATTATATGAGTTTTCTTCATTGTGTAAAAATAATTTTATGCCGCAAAGGTAAAGCAAAACTGCCTTTGATTGCTTGATTTTATGCATGAAATGAAAGCGCTGGCGTTTAATATGACAGATGCCGCATTTTTATTAAAGTTTTAACATTGTTTGCTCCGGATAAACTACATCGGGCTCACCAAAATAATGTCTCACTTCTATAACTCGCATTCACCAAACGCCTGTGGGAAAGTTTCTCACTATTGACTATTTCATTTATTGCAGAGTGTGTATCTTTGCACCGTTTTATCCATAACAGTATGCGCTGTTTATTTTCACTTAACAAAGACTAATGACCGATCTTTCTCAATTTGATCCAAATACAGTAGGTAATCCTAACAATAATATTTTCGGTTTACCTTTTCCGGAAGAAGATGCACGGCTGGTAATTTTGCCCGTTCCCTGGGAGGTTACCGTTAGTTGCAATGCAGGCACAGCCAGGAGCCCTGAACATATATTTAAAGCAAGTTTGCAGGTCGACCTTTTTGACCCGGATACAAAAGATGCCTGGAGACAGGGATTGTACATGCGTCCTGTTGATAAAAAAATAATGTTGAAAAGCGATTACCTGCGTAAAGAGGCTGAATTATACATCAGTTACATTGCAGAAGGAGAGGTAGTGCAGGATAATAAATTTATGTGCAAAACATTGAAGGAGGTAAATGCCGGCAGTATTTATATGAATGACTGGGTATTTCAGCAAACCAAAGAATTGCTGGATTCCGGCAAGCTGGTCTGCCTTCTGGGTGGCGACCACAGTACGCCGCTTGGTTTTTTTAAGGCCATTGCCGAAAAACATGGAGATTTTGGAATTCTGCAGGTAGATGCCCATTGTGATTTACGAAAAGCCTATGAGAATTTCAACTATTCGCATGCATCCATAATGTACAATGCGCTGGAAGAGATTCCTAATCTAAAAAAACTGGTGCAAATAGGCGTAAGGGATTTTTGTGAAGAAGAGTGGCACTATATTGAAAGCAGCAATCAGCGGATCGTCACCTATTTTGATAAAGATATCAAGGCGCGCCAATATGAGGGCCAAACCTGGCAGACCCTTGTAAATGAAATGATCGCCCATCTTCCTGAAAAAGTTTATATCAGTTTTGATATTGACGGGCTAGACCCAAAATTATGTCCACATACCGGTACACCGGTACAAGGCGGGTTTGAGGCAGAACAAATATTTTACCTGTTTAAGAAATTATTGGAAAGCGGCCGGCAGTTAATTGGTTTTGACCTGAACGAAGTAGGCGTAAGTCATGATGAGTGGGATGAAAATGTAGGAGCCAGGTGCCTGTTTAAAATGTGTAATATGTTAATTAATTCAAACCCGGAACCCGTCGTGGCGCAAGGCGTTGTTTTACAACCTGTTTCTATTAATTAGTATTTGGGTAATATTAAATTATCGGGTAGAAGTGCTTAGCACAAAGGCTTATTCGATTTCCTATGGCAAATCTTGTCATCATAATAATTCAAAAATTCTTTTCTAATAACTTCATTGCACGGGCCCGTTAAGTTTTTATATGTACACGTTTATCATTAAAGACGAGGGTCCTGATCTTGACATTGTGATTACAAGGGCTATGCTCGCCCTTACAGCAGTGGCTACTTTGGTCTATCGAACCGATCATTATTATTACCTTAATTTATTGTCGGCCTTCGTACTGGTTATTTCCGCAATTTTTATAAAAGCATTGCTGGTAAAATTCAGGATAACCAGGTTTGCATTACTGACCGGCGCGGCTGTCATCCTTTTCATCGCAACACGCTCGGTTATTTTCGCGGTTATATTGCTGGTGTATGGTTATTTTTTTAAATTTCTAAACAGGAAACCAATGATCCTGGTTACGGGTGAAGGTGTAACAGTAAAGAAACTTCTTTCCAGTCCGGCTTATCAGTGGAACGAATTTTCCAATATTATTTTAAAAGATAATTTGCTTACGATCGATTTTAAAAATAACAAACTCATACAGGTTAGTATTGATGAAAGCAAGATGACTATTGATGAAAAGGAGTTCAATGAATTTTGCAGCCACTTTATGCAGTAAGCATTTCCAGGTCACTATTAACATTCCCAGGCAGCTTCCAGTTCCATCACGCCGCTGTTGTGTCTTTCAATTTTGAGGTTATTACTGACATTTTGCATGGTCACTTCTAAACAATAATGTTAAAAATTTTCAACAATTGGCGGAACTATAAAATTATATGGAATATACATTAGTTTGCATCTAAGCGAAAACAACTGTTATGCCCACTCAATATTTTTTGCCGGTCATACATCCCGCATTTGAATTGTTAAAGAGGTCAGCCAGGATGCTTCATTTTATCGGGGCCTCCATCATTTTGATAAACGGGCTTCATTTACTACAGGAGGCCGGATCGGGTAAGTTACTTTGTTATTTCCAGTTGGTAATTGCTGCAGAGATTTTCCTGGTAATTTTCCTGGCCAAAACCCTGCTCATCGACTCACCCGGATTAAATGTATTTTTTCGCATTATCGAATCCCTTACTTTAATGGGAATAGCTTTCACCCTGATCTCGTATGGCTACAGCTTTGCAGGCTGGATACATCTTTTTATATCCGCCAGCTATTTCTTTTTGTTTTACCGCGAGTGGAGGATCATGCGTTCGGAATCCGTTAATATCCGGCAAACAGGCATTACTATTCCCAATTTTATAAAAGACGAAGAAATCGGATGGCCTGAAGTAAAATCAATTATTCCCAAATACCACTCCATTATAATCGAAACTTTTCGCAATAAAAGGGTCCAGTTTCAACTCCGTAGAAATTTAAAAATTGAGGAACTCCAACAAATTGACGAATTTTGCCGCCAGCACTTAGCAGCAGACAGGTAAAGAAATCGTTTACTGACTTTAATTACCGGTTTTTCAAGCGATAGTAAGTTGCAAATGATCGATAATTTCATTGGCACTTTCATCTTCTGTGGGCTGCAGCTGTCAATTGATTTTTATGGAATTACAAAAGAGCCCTTTTATACTTTACTCAGATGGCGCCGGAAACATTTTCGAGGATATAACGCTATACGCAACCGGCCGTAGCGGATGGGACGCATTGCCCGTGCCACTGGATGAATGGATCGAATTGCCTTATGGCGGCAACTTATATGAATTACCTGGCCGCCGGGGCATTGGCATCGATGTTAAGTCTGGCGATATGCGCTTATGCGAGAAGGGCTGGGCCGTAGCGGCTTTTATCCCGCCTGCGCATACCGGGTTGTATATGGCAGCCTACGAAACCGCCCAGGATGCGCCAACATTGCCCTTGTTTTGTTATACGGCTGCGGGATGGCTGAACGAAAAATTTTATGTTCCGGCAGTACGTATTGAACAGGACATTCGCCAGGAAACCATTGGTTACGATGAAGAACTGATCGGCACCGGGGCATCGCAATTGCTGAAATCCTATCCACACAACAGGTTGGTTAAACACTTGATGGAAAATTGCTGCATGACTTATAATTGTCCGGCTGCAAGAAATTTTGCGTTGGGCAGATGGGAGTGCCCCGTGCCTTCTTCGCCGGCGTGTAATGCCAATTGCATCGGTTGTATCAGTTTTCAACCGGTTGAGGAAACGATCGTTAGTACGCAGGACAGGCTTACATTCCGGCCCACACCTGAAGAGATCACCGAGTTTACCGTTCCTCACCTGGAAACGGCGCCATTCCCGATCATCAGTTTTGGCCAGGGTTGTGAAGGCGAGCCCTTATTAATGTGGGAGACCATCCGCGATAGTATCCTTGAGATAAGGAAACATACTCAAAAAGGTAGCATCAATATAAACACCAACGGCAGTAAGCCCGGTGCCGTAAAAGCTTTATGCGAAGCAGGTTTGAACAGTATGCGGGTGAGCACTAATTCTGCCAGGGAAAGCATTTACACGCCTTATTACCGGCCAAATAATTATGTGTTTGCCGACCTGTGGGAAAGTCTTAAGATAGTCCGCGGTTATGGAGGCTGGACAAGTATCAATTATTTTGTTTTCCCGGGAATGACCGATAGTATTGAAGAGTATGAGGCCCTGCGAAAGCTAATCAGGGAAACTGATCTTTGTATGATACAGTGGCGCAATTTTAATATCGATCCTGACTGGTACCTGGGCAAAATAGGGGTAGGCGATACGGGAGAATGCATGGGTGTTAAACAATTTATGGAACTGATCCGGGAAGAATTCCCGCAGGTGAAGTTTGGCTATTTTAATCCATCCATTGAAAGGATCAGGGGCGATTTTGAACTGGATTTTGCGCATTAAGTTGTAATGTAGGGTGATCAGCTGCCCTAATGATGTCCATTGTTTAAGGGGATTTCGATTTCCAGGAGATTGTGGTGATTTTTATCGTGACTTACATTGACCTTGCCTTTAACTATCCCGATCCTTGTCTCGATGTGATGCAAAAACATACTTCTTTCATTTTTAAAAGCATCTGTGTTTCGCCCGTCATCTATAAATTCCAGCTTTATTACTTTGTTTGTTTTGATCTTGATGGCTATTTTTTTTGCTCCGCAATTATGGGCATTTTTTAGTTGATATTGTATGATCCTGAATAAAGTGAGCCCGATATTTGAATCATAACAATCCAGTTTTCCTTCATGACGGAATGATATTTTTTTGTTATTCTGGATCCCGTATTCATCCAGCATCTCCTGTATAAATCCTAAATAGTTAGTATTCTCAAAGGTGCTTGGAATCATAGACTTCGACAACGCTTTTATATCCTTTATGATTTGCAGGATATTTACCTTACTCTTTTTTATAAAATCGGAGCTTAGTTCTTTCGATTTTTCCGCAAAGTCAAGGTAAAGCTTGGTGGCTGCAAGGGTTTGGGCGAAATTTTCGTGTAATTCATTGGCGATAAAACTTTTTTCCTCATCCTGCCCGGTTAAGGTGAGCTCGGCAATTTTTTTCTCCTCGGCAACCAATGCGTCGCTTTGAGCCGTTATCAACTTGTTTTTGGTCCTGAGTTCCAGTAATGCGGTTACCTGGTGGGCAATAATTTTCAGCGCTTTTTTTTGTTTGGAAGTAAAAGTAAGTTTTGCCTTTTTGTCCATTGCGCATACTGCACCAATCTTATATCCTGCGGCGCTGAAAATGGGAGCTCCTGCATAAAATGAGATTTTGTAACCATCGCTGACATGCGGGTTATCATAGAAGCGCTTGTCTTTGCTCGTATCGTTCACAACCATTACGTCATCCTGCAGAATGGTGTAGGAGCAAAATGAAACTTCCCGGGAGATCTCTTTTATAGCCATATCCTTTCTTGCCTTGAACCAATGCCTTTCCTTATCCATAAAGGTTATCAACGCATACTGGCAATTACAAACCTGGGTTATCAATTCCGCCAGGTCATCAAAATCCTGTTCTTCGGCAGAATCCAATATACCATACGTCAACAGATTCTTTACCCTGAATTCTTCGTCCGGTGGAAGAGGCGCTACCTGCATAAATAAATATTTAAATTCTACAAAGCCTTGCTGATACGGTTAATTAATGGGAATTTCCTATTGGATGCAGATACTAGTTTATTGGCTGGCTATTATTAGGATGGACGTCAATTTATTGGTAGTTCTGTGTGTGTCAGATAAATACAAACAGTCAATAAGGCTTTTAGGAAAGATATCTGGTCAGGTTTATACTGTAAGATAAGCGTATTGCAGCTTTAAAAATAAAAAAATATTCTTATTCAAAGATTTTGGAAGTTAAATCAACTGGCTAATACCGATAAGAAATTAAAAAGCCGCCGGAATATACCGGCGGCTAGAAAAAAATATTAAGTGGCTATTAAAATTGCTCCAGTTTGCTAAAAAAGAAATCACCCTCAATTTCAGCATTTCCGTCGCTGTCACTGCCATGGATCGCGTTTTCACCAATTGACGCAGCATATAATTTACGGATCGTACCTTCTTCAGCCTGGGAGGGATTAGTAGCTCCGATCAGTTTTCTAAAATCTTCGACTGCGTTTTCTTTTTCTAAAATGGCTGCGGTAATCGGGCCACGGCTCATGAATTCCACCAGTTCTCCATAAAAAGGGCGCTCCCTGTGTACCGCGTAAAACTCTCCAGCCTTTTCTGCGGATAAATGCATCATTTTCAAGCTCACAATTCTAAAGCCTGCAGCATTTATTTTTGCCAGGATAGCACCGGTATAACCCTTTTCGGTCGCGTCGGGCTTGATCATTGTAAAGGTTCTGTTACTCATATTTTTCAATTTGAGGCGCAAAGATAATAAGATTCAATGTCCGGTGTAAGATTTTTTGATGCCTGGTTTTAAAACCGGTGCTAATTAGCAGTATTACGATTACAAGTCACTCATTTCGTAAATATTTTCCATCAATGTTAACAAATACGGTAGTTGTAATACCGTTAAACATTAAACTACAAAACTCAAAATGGTATTTTTATCCTACTTTTGCGCCGCTTTATGCAGCATATCAACGAAATATATCCTTTATTAAAGGAACCGGTCAGGATAGTTATCACTACGCACCAAAAACCAGATGGCGATGCGATGGGTTCTTCCCTTGGATTATTCCATTTTTTAAAACAGTTTGGCCATCATGTCACAGTGATCTCACCGACTAACTGGGCAGATTTTTTAGACTGGATGCCGGGTGCAAAAGAGGTATTGGATTTTGAAAGACAGACTTCAGAAGCAAGCGCTGCAATAGAAGCTGCGGATTGGATATTTTGTCTTGATTTTAATACGCTTAGCCGTACCAAACGCATGGAAGAAAAGTTGGATCATGCCAAAGCCCTGCGGATTTTAGTTGACCACCACCAGGAACCACAAAAAGAGAAATTTGCTTACGGCATCAGCGATACCACCAAAAGTTCTACTTGTGAAATGGTGTACGACCTGATCATTGATTCAGGCAACGATGATAAAATAAATGAATCTGTAGCTTCCTGTTTATACGCCGGTGTTATGACGGACACCGGATCTTTTCGTTTCCCGATTACAACTGCGGCGGTTCACAGGATGGTAGCTCACCTGAAAGATAAAGGTTTGAAACATAGTCCTATTCATGAAGAATTATTCGACAATTACCTGGAGAACCGCTTTCGTTTTATAGGGAACGTGTTGCTGAACAGGATGCAGATATTCTACGAATATAATACCGCGTTGATCGCAGTGCCCCAGCATGATTTGGTGAAGTTTAATATTATCACAGGCGATACGGAAGGACTGGTGAATTATCCTTTAAGCATAAAGGGTATTAAACTTGCCGCAATTATTATTGACAGGGGAGAAGAACGGAAATGTTCGTTCCGGAGCAAGGGCGGCTTTGATGTAAATGTTTTTGCCCGTAAGTATTTTAATGGCGGCGGGCATTTTAATGCGGCTGGCGGGCAAAGTAAAGAACCGCTGGAGGAAGTAGTGGCGAAGTTTGTGCAGGCCATGAAAGATAACAAGGACCAATTAAGTAATTATCAATTTTAAACACATACAAATGAAGCAGTTTTTTTATTTATTATCCGTAACCTTATTAGTTACAAGTTGTACCCAGCCCTTTAAAAAGGCAAAGGATGGTTCTCAATACAAAGTCATAAAAGGAAAGAATGGCAAAAAAGTGTTGAACGGAAATTACATGGAATTGAGTGTACTTGTTAAGTATAAGGACAGTATTTTAAGAAGCAGCCAGCAGGAAGGAATGCCACAATATATTCCATTTGACACTGCAGAACTTCCACCGTCATTCAAAGAAATATTTAAAGATATAGCTGTCGGTGACAGTGTGATTGTTAGGATTGCTACTGATTCACTGATCAATAAAGGACAAGGACAGACGCCTCCTTTCATGAAAAAAGGACAATTTATTACCCAGTCATTCAAGATCGAAAATGCCTTTACATCTAAAGAGCAGTCTGACAGTGCGGCCAGGACTCATTTAACAGTTGCGAAGGCAAAGGCTTTCAGCAAGACCACAGAGCAGATCAAAAAAGACATCGGTACTTTGTATGCACCGCAAATGAAAATTGATGACCAGATAATCACGGATTTTTTGAATAAAAAAGGTACCAAGGCTTCAAAAACCGATTGGGGAACTTATGTTGCCATAACGACACCTGGTACAGGCGAAAACATTACCGAAAAAAATGTAGCGCTTGTAAACTATACAGGTAGAACATTAGCCGACTCTGTTTTTGATTCGAATGTAGATCCGAAATTTGGCCACGTCGATCCTTATGGAGTAGACATGGGCGAATATGGCGTAATTCCAGGATGGATAGATGGTTTGAAAATGTTGAAGAAGGGAAGCAAGGCTACCATACTGGTACCTTCGTCACTGGCTTATGGCAAAAACGGAAGAAAAGGAATTAACCCGGATGAAAACCTGTTATTTGATATTGAGGTTGTAGATATCATTACTCCTGAACAGAACGAAGCTATGCAAATGGCGAAACAACAGGAGCAAATGGGAATGCAACAAAAAATGCAGGAAGAAGCGATGAAAAAAGCGCAACAATCACAGGCGCCAAAAGGTGCTAAAAAATAATCCTGGTACAATGTATTTTGAAAAAGCGCTCCCGAACAGGGGCGCTTTTTTAATGTTGTTTTGGTGGCGATTCCTGCTGCTGAATAAACTAAGCTATTGATTTTTTTGGTATGCATTTAAAAGGTCAATCGCCTCCTTCGCTTCCTTTACATCATGTACACGTAATATAGATGCGCCATGCAACAAAGCGATTGTATTTAAAACCGTAGTGCCGTTCAAAGCCCCAGCTGCTGTAGTATTCAATGTCCGGTAAATTGTACTTTTCCTGGAGAGCCCGGCGAGCAGTGGTTTATCCAGGACCTTAAATAGCTCCAGGTTTTTTAATAGTTTAAAGTTGTGCGCGATCGTTTTTGCAAAGCCAAATCCCGGATCGATGATCACGTCGTGTATGCCGGCGCTTTTGCATTCAGCAATTTTACTGATAAAATAATCCAATACCTCTTTCACCACATCCTCATAAACTGCTTCTTTTTGCATCGTTTCGGGCGTTCCTTTGATATGCATACAGATGTAAGGAACTTTTAATGCGCCGACAGCAGGGATCATTTCGTTGTCCATCGTTCCGCCACTGATATCGTTTACTATCGATGCGCCCGCCCTAACCGCGGCAGTAGCCACGCCGGCATGATAAGTGTCGATAGAAATGATGATGTCAGGGTAAAGAGTTTTAATTCTTTCGATCACGGGGATCACCCGCTCAATTTCCTTTGCCGCAGAAATCCTTTCACTATCCGGGCGGGTACTCTGACCGCCAATATCAAGTATGCCGGCACCTTCAGAAACCATTTTTTCAGCGAGTAAAAGAATGCCTTCCAATCCCGGTTGCACTTGCCTTTGATAAAACGAATCTGGTGTGGTATTGATGATGCCCATTACCAACGGACGTTCAATCACTAATAATTTTCCTTTGCAGTTAAGTGTGTACATCAGTTAGAAACGGTATTTTTGCGAGCCACAAAATTATATACTTACATTAAATAATGAACACAGACGAACAATACGACACGGCAATAGCAGGTTGCAGGGATATTTTTTTAAAGAAAACAAATGATTACGGTACCTCGTGGCGCGTGTACCGGACAATTTCGGTGGTTGACCAGATCTATATCAAGGCAAAACGGATACGCACCATACAGGAAAAAGGCGAGCAGCGGATTGGAGACGATATTACCGGCGAGTTTAAAGGCATTTTGAATTACAGCATAATAGGGTTGATACAATTGGATATTGACAGCGATGAGGTGGAAGAATTGCCACTCGGCCAGGTAACGGAGTTTTATGATAAAAAGGTAACGATTGCGAAGAAATTAATGGAAGATAAAAATCATGATTATGGTGAAGCATGGCGGCAAATGAGCCAGGAGAGCTTTACTGACCTGATCCTGGCAAAGTTGCTACGCATTAAACAGATACTGGTAAATAAGGGCCAGTCCATTATGAGCGAGGGTATCGATGCAAATTATTATGACATAATAAACTATGCCGTGTTCGCGTTGATTTTGATGAAAGAAGGGGTTCATTCCTGATGCTGGATACTAGATGCTGGATCTGGATACCTGACATTCATTACTCATTATTGATCACTCATTATTGCTCAGTCATTATTTCATTATCTCACTTTTATAAATATGAAAATAGCGGTACAGGTAGCAAGGTTCCTTGTGGGAGCATTGTTTATTTTTTCAGGCCTTGTTAAAGCAATTGATCCGCAGGGATTGAGCTACAAAATGCAGGAGTTTTTTGAAGTATGGCGGGATGACGGTCATTTGCCTGCCCTCATGACTTACCTGCACGGGCAATCGTTGTGGTTTTCCATATTGATGATCGTGGTGGAGGTTGTTTCCGGGATCGCTTTACTGATCGGATGGCGGAAAAATATCGTGCTTGCTTTTTTATTTTTACTTACTTTATTTTTTACCTTCCTGACGGCCTTCGTTTTATTCACTGGAAAAATAAGGGCATGTGGTTGCTTTGGCGATTGTATCCCGTTGACACCGATTCAGACTTTTACCAAAGACATTATTCTAACCTTACTGATAATCTTTCTGATCATTTATAAAAAGCATATCCAGCCACTGTTCAAAGGGATAATAGGAGGGCTGATTATCTTCCTTTCTGTTATCGGGTCAACATTTTTGCAAATGTATGTTTTAAAGCACCTGCCATTAAAAGACTGCCTTCCGTATAAAAAGGGAAATAATATTTTGGAGCTTCGTAAAATGCCGGCCGGGGCAATCCCAGATAAATTCGAGTACAGCTTTGTGTATGAAAAAAACGGCGCAAAAAAGGATTTCTCTACCAGCAACCTGCCCGACAGTACCTGGAAATTTGTAGAAAGAAAGCAAAACCTGGTAACGCCGGGGGTAAATAATATTCCGGCTATAAATGATTTTTCATTAGCAGATTCTTCAGGAGTTAATGTGACAGAAGACATACTCAGCCAACCTGGTGAATACTATCTATTCTTTTTACAAAACCTGAACGAAGGCGTAACCAAGTGGTCGGCTGCATTCAGCGAACTGTCGCAGAAAGCCAGGCAACAAAACCGCCCGGTTTATGTAATCACCTCTGACAAGGAAAATGTCAACACATTTTTTAACGTGCGCAATACTTACAATATAACGATATTAACCAGCGACGCGACAGCAATAAAAACCGCCGCCAGGGCCAACCCGACATTATTTTTAATGAAAGGACCAGTGGTGCAGAATAAGTATAGCTGGGCTGATATCGGGAAAATAAAGTAGTTGGAAATTAATTTATAATTTTTTGCGTGACATCGAAGGTGGTGTGTACTTTGTAAATTTCCTGGTAGCGAACTCATCATTCATCACTCATCAATCATCACTCATCATTGCGCTATCTTTTTAAAAAACTATTCTATTCCCTCCTGGTACTTTTCGGAGTAGTGGTGCTGGTGTTTATTATGTTCCAGGGATTTGGTGATCCGGCGAGGATGATCGTTGGGCAAACGGGGGATAAAAAGACGATGGAAAATATCCGCCGTGACCTGTACCTCGATCAACCAAAATGGAAACAGTTTATTTTATATTTAAATGATGTATCGCCAATTAGTATCCATAGCAGGGATGAGATAGCCAGCAAAGAATTACAGGGATTATTTATAGGGAATGAAACTAAGGTTGGATTAAAAATACCTTACCTGCGGAAGAGCTACCAGACTAAAAAAAATGTAGGCGCTGTGTTGATGGAGGCTCTTCCAGGTACTTTATTGCTGGCAATCGCTGCCATGCTTTTTGCCACTGTTGCAGGCATCTTCCTGGGTGTAGTGGCGGCTGTAAAAAACGGTACCTGGCTGGATACCACCGCGGTATTCTCCAGCATTGCAGGTATATCGGCGCCATCTTTTTTTATGGCCATCATCATCGCCTTTGTATTCGGTGTGGTACTACATCCCTATACCGGTTTAAATTTAACAGGCAGTTGGTTCGATATAGATGAAGTAACGGGTGAAAAATACCTGACACTTAAAAACCTGGTACTGCCGGCTTTTACGCTTGGCATCCGGCCGCTTGCAATCATCACTCAGCTTACCCGCAGTTCGATGCTGGACGTAATGAACCAGGATTATATCCGGACCGCGTATGCCAAAGGTTTAAATAAACGAACTGTTATTTTCAGGCATGCATTGAGAAACGCATTGAACCCTGTAGTGACCGCAATCACCGGTTGGTTTGCCGAATTATTGGCGGGTGCATTCTTTGTAGAATATATTTTTGGCTGGCGGGGTATTGGAAAAATAACCGTTGATGCACTTGAAAAATTAGATTACCCGGTGGTAATGGGCGCAGTGTTGATTAGCGCCTGTATTTTTATCCTGATCAATATGCTTGCCGATGTATTGTATGGCGTGATAGATCCAAGGGTTAGGAGTTAATTATTTTATTACCACATCATTCACTACCTTTTCTCCCAGCGCCTCATTTACTCTTTCAATTATCTTTTCTTTTTGATAAAGTAATTCATTTTTTAGCGGCGCTACAGTAGAACTGATAAACAAGGTTTGGTTGATGATCTGGATCTTATCGGTGTATTTGGCAATCGTTTTTCCCATAATCTGTTCCCACACATCCTCGATCTTCAACGCCTGTATTCCACCCTTCAGGCGGCTTTGTTTTAGAAATTGCCGGATGGCATCCTGCATTGAAACTTCTCCCATTCGGCAAATGTAAATTATTAGTGTTAGAGCATTGGCAAAGTGCTGGTTTAATTTGTGAACGGCTAAGAAACGATAAGAATGCTGAATGCTTAACCGTTACAATTCTATTACCTGGTAGCCTGTATTCAATGCAATAAATGCTTGCTCCAGTCTCTCTTTGTGTGTATCTGTAATAAATACCTGGCCGTCATTTTCATTACATACCCAGTGTAATAAATTCTGCATGCGGTTGTCATCCAATTTTTCAAATACATCGTCCAGCAAAAGGAGAGGAGCATGGCCCTTGTTTAATTTTAACAGCTCAAATTCCGCCAGTTTCAGTGCAAATAATAAACTCTTACGCTGTCCCTGGGAAGCAAAATTTTTAAATACCTGGCCATTCAATTGAATACTGATATCATCTTTATGAATGCCACCATTCGTGCGCTGCAGCAGGAAATCTTTTTCACGGTACTGGTTCAATATCGATTCAAAATCATTTGTATTCAATTGGCTCTCGTACTGCAATGTCACCACTTCTTCATTGTTGGCTATTTGCCTGTAAAATTTTTGTACCAGCGGAATTATCTGCGCCGTAAAATTTTTACGAACTGCGTGAATATATTTTCCAGGTTGTATCAACTGGTCATCCAGTACCTCCAGCAGGGCCCAATCCGTTTTTCCGAGTTCTGCAAAACGTTTTAGTAAGCTGTTACGCTGCTGTAATACCTTGGTGTAAATAATTAATTGCTGCAGGTATTCCTGGTCAACCTGGCTTAGCAACGTATCTATAAACCGCCTCTTTTCTTCACTGCCGCCTGTCACCAGTTCTATGTCATCCGGCGCAATCATTACGCAGGGGTATTTCCCGATATGCTCGGAATATTTTGTATAAGGAATGCCGTTCAATAAAAATTCTTTTTTTCCCGCCCCGCGGAAAATGCAAACGATTTGGCCGGACCTTACCGGCTTACCTGAATCATTATTCTCCTCCGGACTATTTGGTTCCGGCCCGGCATTGTGCTTATTGCCGGGCAATACCGTTCCCTCCAGCCGGAATCCATCTTTTTCAAACCGGGTATTCATGCTATCGGTTTTTGAAAAATAGCTTTTTGTAAAGCAGAGGTAGTAAACAGCGTCCAGCAGGTTCGTCTTGCCCCTGCCATTTAATCCACAAATACCAATCACCCTTTCTGTAAAAGAAAAGGAAGACAGGTCGTAATTTTTAAATTGTGTAATGGCTATTTTTGAAAGGATGGGCATCGGGCCGCAAGTTAATACAAAAGCGGCTAGCCATAAAGAATTTGCCCATATAAAATCGCTTGGTGTAACCACAGCTAAGGTCATTTTGCTGGCTATTTTATTTCAGTAGATTTTAAAATTCAGTACTTCGCTAAAGGCTAACAGCCAACGCTTAGCGACCATATTCCACCACAGCTTTATGGGTTACAGCGAGGCGTGGACAACCTTGTGCAAAAGCTTCTTTTTCGCATATTTTAATTTCCCGAATTCTCCCTTATCTTTGCCGCCTAAATTATAAAACATTGGCTACAAAGTTTTCAAAAGAAACCTACCTGTACTGGTACGAATTAATGCTTTTATTACGCCGTTTTGAAGAAAAGACCGGCCAGTTATATGGAATGCAAAAGATTCGTGGCTTCTGCCATTTATATATCGGGCAGGAAGCAGTTGCAGCAGGTTGCATGACCGCAACGAACCCTGAAGACAAGTTCATTACTGCTTACAGGGACCACGCTTTTGCTATTGCGAAAGGTGTATCTCCAAAAACTTGTATGGCTGAGTTATTTGGTAAAGCGACCGGTTGTAGTAAAGGTAAAGGTGGAAGTATGCACTTTTTCGGTGTAGATGTTGGCTTTTTTGGTGGTCACGGAATTGTAGGTGCGCAGATTGGCACGGGCGCAGGACTTGCTTTTGCTGAACAATACAAGGGGACGAATAACGTAGCGCTTTGCTTTTTTGGAGATGGTGCTGCAAGGCAGGGGATGCTCCACGAAACTTTTAATATGGCAATGCTTTGGAAATTGCCCGTGGTGTTTATTTGTGAAAATAATAATTATGCGATGGGTACATCTGTTGCCCGGACAAGTAATGTATTGGATCTTTACAAGATCGCGGATGCGTACGATATGCCTGGGGATTCCGTTGATGGTATGAGTCCTGAGGCAGTACACAATGCAATTTTGCGCGCGGTGAACAGGGCAAGGGAAAAAGGTGGTCCGACCCTGCTGGAAATAAAAACTTACCGCTACAAAGGCCATAGCATGAGCGATCCTGCAAAGTACCGTACCAAAGATGAAGTAGAAGAATACAAAGAAAAAGATCCGATAGAACACGTACTTAAAGTGCTGAAAGACGAATATAAAGTTACAGAGGAAGAAATAGAAGTGATGAATAACAGGGTGAAAGCGCAGGTAGATGAAAGTGTGCAATTCGCTGAGGAAAGTCCGTGGCCAAATGACGATGAGTTATTGAAAGACGTCTACAAGCAGGAAGACTACCCGTTCATAATGGATTAGTTAAATGGTTGGTGGCTACGATAATTTATCAAGTAAATTTTAAAATAAATTTTCATTAATAACGATGCCTATCTATATGGGGCAAAACAAACAAAAATGGCAGAGAAGCAAGTAACAGCACCTATTGTGCAAGAAAATGAGATTGTTGACAGAGCCAGGGGCTTCTGGGTAAAATTCAGCAAGCCGATTATTTATGTTGGCAGCGCGCTCATAATACTTACAGTTGGATGGATCAGTTACAAATATTTTATCCTGGCACCCAAAGAAGCGAAATCTGCGGATGTGATATACCCGGTTGAACAATTGTTTGATAAAATGACACAGAGTGGTTTTAATAAAGATTCGATCAACCTGGTATTGAATGGTGGAAACGGGATACCAACAGGTGCTTTGAAAATAGCATCCACTTACAGCGGCACACCCGCCGGGAACCGGGCAAATTTTATCGCTGGCGCCTGTTATTTGCATGGTAAGGAATTTGACAAAGCGGTTAAATATTTGAAGGAATTTTCTACAAGTGCCACGCAGATACAAACTGCCGCTTACAGTATGTTGGGAGATGCCTACGCTGAATTAAAAAAGAACGATGATGCGTTGAGTTATTATAAAAAAGCAGCAGCTGTAAATGAAAAGGATGAATTTATGACAGCGGAAGCTTTGTACAGAGCGGCTTCGTTTGCAGAGGCAACCGGTAATTCTAAAGAGGCGATTGATTTGTACCAGAAAGTGAAAGATGAATTTCCGAAAAGCTCTCATACTGCAGATGTTGAAAAGAGTTTGGCCAGATTGGGAATATTCAAATAATAAGATCAATTTATCGCCGGCTAACGGCACGACTGAAAGAATTATTTTTACAACCTGTTAATGGATAATCCTTAATTGTAATTATGTCTACCAGTTCTTCAAATTTATATAATACAGCAGGCATCCGGTTACCCAAGGGTGCCTGTGTTGTAATTGTACGTACAGAATGGAACGCTGCATCGATCGAAAAACTGGAAGAAGGATGCAAAAAAGTGCTCGATGAAAACGGCGTACACTATAAAATAATAACAGTTCCCGGGGCTTTTGAAGTTACGTTTTCAATAAGAAGTTATTGGGACGCGCATAAATATAAAGAAGACAAACCACATGCATTTATTGCCCTGGCTTGTGTGATAAGAGGCGATACGCCTCATTTTGATTACGTTTGCAAAGCCGTTACGGATGGCATTGTACAACTTAACCTGACACTGCCTGCACCCACGATCTTTGGTGTACTAACGGTAGATAATCAGCAGCAAATAGATGAGAGGACCGGTGGTGTGCACGGCCATAAAGGTGAAGAGGCTGCCGTTACCGCACTGAAAATGATCGCACTGAAATATTCATTTACCAATCCCCAGGAAAATGCAGTTTTGTCACCCTGACCCCATTTATAAATATTTGAAGCAGGTGGCTTAGGTTAATTGAAGTAGCCGGTGTCGACAATCAAAAATCGGCTGGTTCTGATTTTTACATTTAAAAAATTATTTCCTAACGGGATTAGCGGGCATGAAAGTACAACTGTTTATACCGTGTTTTGTGGACCAGCTGTACCCGCAGACTGCCTTTAACATGGTTAAAGTGCTGGAAAAAGCCTGTTGCGAAGTGCAATATAATACCAACCAGACCTGTTGCGGACAACCTGCATTTAATGCTGGTTTTTGGAATGAATCGAAAGAAGTATGCAGTAAATTTATCCGGGATTTCGACAACGCGGATTATATAGTTGCACCCAGCGCCAGCTGTGTTGGTTTTATACGAAACTATTATCCTACATTGTTTCAGAACACAACTTTAACCGATAAAATTAAGGACCTGGGTTCACGCATTTACGAATTCTCCGAATTTTTAACCGGTGTGTTGAAAATTGAAAATTTCGGCGCTGAACTTAATGCCAGGGCTACTTACCACGACAGCTGCGCCGCATTACGGGAATGCAAGATAAAAGAGGCTCCACGAAAATTACTCAATAATGTCAAGGGCCTGGAAATGGTGGAAATGAATGATGTGGAGACCTGCTGTGGTTTTGGTGGCACATTTGCCGTAAAGTTTGATGGCATATCGATAGGAATGGCTGATCAAAAAGTCACTAATGCCTTGGCCACCCAGGCAGAATATATTATCTCCACAGACCTAAGTTGCCTGATGCACATCGATGGTTATATCAAAGGCAAAAATCTTTCCCTGAAGACGATGCACCTGGCCGATGTACTGGCGGGCGGCTGGTAATAGCAGCAGCAGCACTGCATTTTTAATCTTAATTATTTTAAAAAAAAAGACCGGATAGAAATCCGGCCCCACATATCATTTATCATCTATGAAAAAACTATTTTGAACAAGTTGATTGCTTTATATGAGCTGTGAATTAGCTGGGTACGTCTCTTTAAAAATTTACCGCCCCCGGGCGAGTCCAGCCGGCGATAGTTTTATGGCAGAGGCAGTTTCATAGCAGGGACGAGCCTGAGGCTTGCCGGGAAACAATAAATCATCCTGCTAAAATTTTATAGTAAAACTTAGTTTTGCCGCAAAAGGAGTTCCCGGGGTAAAGCATACCTCATCCACGGGCTCCAGTTCATTTTTAAGCCGTGTTTCTGTATCAAATTGCGTCTCCTTCCACTTTGTGTTGAATACATTGTTGATCACTAAACCGATCTCGTATTTTGGCTTTGTATAGTTTAGTACTGCGTCGGTAATAAAGTATCCTTTGGCGGTTAGGCTGTAATCTTCATTTGCAGAACGATCACCTACATAGCGGTATCTGAAACTTCCATTGAAACCATTTTTATTCGTGTAAGTAACGCCCGCACTGCTTGTCCAAACTGGTGCCAGCGGAATATAATCAGCTCCTTTTGGTTCCCCCACTGCACGGCCGTGCGCATAGTTCACATCGACATCAAGGTACACTGATTTAACAGGCTCATACCTCCCGGAAAAATCAAAACCAAGGCGCCGCGTTTTGCCACTGAATTCTACAAACCCGCCATCACCACTATACACAAATTCCTGTTGAAGGTAGATATACCAGGCCGCCGCATTAATGATGATATTACTCGCTGGTTTAAAGACGGTACCTAAATCCGCACTATATGCCGCAGGAAGCGCGAGTTCACCTTTTTCCACTACCACGCTTCTCGTATCATTGGAATGATAACCCTTTCCGGTGGTAAGATAAAATTGAAGCCCGTTATTGACATGGTAAGCAAAATTAAGTTTGGGGCTGATGGTATTTGCGTTCGCTTTGTATGTTCCGATACCAGGCAGGGTGGTGTCACCGGCCAGCTTATTTTTATATCGATGAAAGAACTGGTCGAAACGAAGCCCTGCATTTATACTGAAATGTTCGTTGAATTTAAAGGTTTCACTCACGTAAGGAGAGACTGATAATTCAGCAATATCACCCAGTTTAATCTGGTTCAATGTGATATAGCGGTCCCTGGTATGTGACAATTCAGAATTCGCAGTCATGTCGTATCGCACCTGGAAACCGGCTTCTGTACTAAGGACAATGCTTCCAAGACCTGAAACGTGATTATAACTTCCATTGTAACCCAATAAATTCCTCGCTTCTTTTTGCCGTATCTCATCACCGTTCACACTGTCTTCTAAAAAGAAAGTAAAATTGGTATGCAGGTCGAAATGGGAATTTGAATAATAGACCTGGTTTTTTATGATGTCGCCATTGTCCAGGGAGGTAATCACCTGCGTATTTACATTCGTGCGGTAGATAATGCCACCTTCGTACGGATCGATCGCGCCATAAAAACCGATCAAACCCTTGTCCACTGCACGGTCTGGGATCTGTCCGGAGGCATCCCATTTGCTCCAGAAAGTAGTAGCGGAAATCGTGAGGTAACTATGGTCTGAAATTTTACCGTTGTATTTGGTAAATAAATTGAATCTCTTAAAATGTTGCGGGTTATCAAAATAGGCATCTGAGTACCTGTATTCTGATGCCACATACCAGGATTGTTCTTTTTGCCTGGCACGCTCATTTAAAAGATTGAACATCCCCATGGCACGAAAGGTATTGAACTGACCGCCTTCCAGTTTTACCATGTTTTCTTTAAGCGAGTTCCTGGTATTAAAATCTACGAAACCCGTGGTGGCAAAATCTCCTTTACCCGCTGTGTAAGGGCCCTTTTTAAAATCAACATTGTCGATCGTTTCCGGGATTATAAAATGGCTGTCGGCAAAGCCCTGGCCGTGCGCATGCGAAACCATATTAATAGGTAAGCCGTCAACATCAAGCCTGAAATCCGTTCCGTGATCAGCGTCAAATCCGCGTAAAAATATTTGCTCCGCTTTACCTCCGCCCTGGTGCTGGCCTATGACGATACCGGGTATGATACGCAATATTTCCTGCGAGTTATTTACACCCCGCATGGCGATATCCGTTTTGCTGATCGGCTTGTACTGATCACCATTGCGGGATGAAATGATTACGGATTTTAGTTCTACATTCTGTGCGTTGACAGGGATACTATATTTAAAATTCTTCAGGTCATCCAGGGAAACCATTTTAAGCTCGTAACCTATAGAAGTGACCTGTATCATATTATTTATCCCGGGTTTTACTTTTTTAAAAATAAAGTTGCCCAATTGATCCGTAACTACCGAAATATTATCCGGTAATAAAGTTACCGTTACCCCTTCCAGCCCTTGCCGGCCTGTAGAATCCTGTACTTTGCCCTTAATATTATTTTGGGCATGTACTACGGGAAAAACAACAAAGGATATAGCTAATAGAAATATGCAAATGCATGTACAACTATATTTCATATATAGAAATTTGTGCAATAATGAGCTGCCTGGCCGGATTATACTTTCTTCAGTTGATAGACAAAAGATTAGTCCTGCGCTGCAATGAAATTGTTGGATGACGGAGACATGCATAGCCGTCCTGCAGTTATTTAAGCCGGTTGACTGTGTATGATTTACTGTTTACTGTCGAGGCCAAAGTGGTTAACTTATTTGATACACAAAGTGTATGTTAGCTTTGTGCAAAACGGAAATCAGTAAACCGAAAACAAACGCCATATGGCAATGCTCATATTTCGGATATACAATACCGTTACCAATAAATTGGCATGTGCTATCAGCGATGGCTGACCAGTAATTTTTACAATAAAAACAACAGGATAAATTAACGAAGCAAGTTATGCCGGCAACATAATAGGAGGGCGAAGATCTTCTTGCGGAGAGGTTGCAGGAAGAGATTGAACAAATGATTTTAAATAAACATTGAGTGGGTTGAAAATCAACAATTCCTGCGAAGAAGTAAATAACAGGTGTTCGCCTGAACTGTCAATTTTCCTGGAACTATTGCTATAAGGATTATCTCTATTAGCATTCTTTTTAGCCTCTTCCATATACTCATAATGAACATGGGATTTGCCATGCTCGTGGTGAACAGTGGCTACGTGTTCAGAATAATTGAGGATATGAGCAAAGCTATCTGCCAGGGTAGGCATTACAGGTTTTATCATAATCATTGCGTAAGTGCAAAGCAACAAGTATGATAAAATATTTTTCATTTACAGTGAAATAATAGCTTTGAGGACGGGCGAATCAATCGTTAGTAAAATTTAACATACGATCTATATCAGCAAATGGATTTAACATTTTAATAAATATCCACTATTTCCTGAGTGGCAATAATGCTGACCTACCTGGTTCAGGTTATCAAAATTAAATATTTATCCCATGAACGTGATCACCTATTTTTTGACCGGGATTATCATTCCTGGTCATCTTTTGCCCGTTGTTTTTCCACACCCGAGGCCAAGATAATACTGATCCAATACAGGAACACAAGCGGAATGGCAACCAGGAACTGGCTGGTCCAATCTGGTGAAGGCGTGATCACAGCGGCAACCACCAGTATAACCACCAGTGCAAATTTAAAATATTTTTTAAGCAATGTGCCGGTTACGATACCCATTTTAGCCAGCACAAAACAAAGGACAGGCAATTCAAAAGCAATACCACAGCCCAATATGAGGTTGGTAAGACTATCAATATAATCATTTACGGAAGGGCGGTATTGGATCATCCCGGTCTTGCCTAAGGTAAAGCTTGCGAGGAAATTAAATGTAAAAGGTGCTAATAAATAATACCCAAAAACAGCGCCCGCAAAAAAGAAAAACGATACCCACCAAATACTCTTCCTGCCGTACTTTCTTTCTTTTAGCGATAATGCAGGCTTAACAAATCTCCAAAGTTCCCAGAAAATATATGGAAAGGCTGCAATGATACCACCGATCATAGCGATATTGATCGCGGAGGTGAAAGTCCCGTTGACAGTATTCACCTGGAAATCGATCTTTACCGGAGGCATGCACAAAGAGTTACCAAGGTGAAGCCACTCACTAAACCTGCACAGGGCACCATAGGTTACAAATGTTTCGCGCGCAGGTGCCAGGATAATATTATCGTACACAAAATCAATGTAGACAAATATCGCGATCGCGGCAACAAGCCAGGCAACTACACTTCTTACCAAATGCCAGCGCAGGTCTTCAACATGGTCGAAGAAATTCATTTCCGATTTTTTCGGCTCAGCTTTACCGCTGATGCGCTTGAAAAATTGTTTCCGCTCTGATATTACTGTTGTCAAAATAGTTGTTTGATGATGGACGTGATTATTTTCCTGCAATAATAATTATTGCCTGAGCATTGTCAGAGATTCAATGTAATACCAAATACCCGGGTGAAGAGGGACTTCTTACTTTACTATTGGATCGCTTGCCGGTGTTGTTTTCATGCCTTCCTCGATATCATTTTTGATAGAGTCTTTTGCATCTTTAAAATCACGTACACCCTTGCCGATGCCTTTCATTAATTCAGGGATCTTTTTACCACCGAATAATAATACCACCGCCAATAAAATGAATATCCATTCCATACCGCCTGGCATGGCCATAAAAACATATAGAAGAGAATGAGCTTGTAACATAAAATAAGTTTTGAAAAAGGACCAGGAATATGGTTCCTTTATTAGTTAGAATTAAAGAGATAAATTAAGACAGTGCCACAAGATTTCTGCAACACTGTCTTTTTATGTACGTAGTAGAAAAAGTGGTAAAAAATGACTGTACCCTTAATACAGCCATTATCTTTAGCGGACCTTATCAGGCAAAGAACGGTGTTACAATTGCTGTAACCTGCTCTTTAGACAACGCCTCGTCAAAAGCTTCAGAAGCGGCACTTGCAGAAATAACTGCCCCTCCAATATTAACAATAGGAACAGTAGCCTGCGTGGTTACTTCTTCCCCGTTATAACTTGCCTGTACAGCGGGAGAATCAATTCCACTTTGGTTCAACGTGATCCATGGTTTTACATTTACACCTGCCGGAATCAGTCCGCCATTGGCCTTGCGCATCTGGCGGATATGGGCAGCATGCCTTGCTTCAACAGAGTGGATATTCAAAGCAGCAGTAAGCACATCGTTATTCGCCATCAGGTTACCAGCCTGTCCTTTGTAAGCCCTTACACCGGTATCTTCAAATGTTTGTGCTACCGCAAGGAACAATGCATAATTCGTAAATACATCTTTGAAATTGCCTTTCGCAGTAAAGTCAAATGAGGCTGCAGTAAAAGCAACAGGCGTTGCACCCAGTGCGGTGATCGCTGTCTTCAAAAATGTTACGTGCGCAGCTTCATGGTCACGTATAGTTTTGATAGCTGTCAAAGGTGCACCTGCCGGTATGGCCAGTGTTCCGGCAACTCCTGCAGCATAACCTGCTTTATAAAATTCAGATTCAAGGTATTCCAATGTCAATGCGAAGTTGAGTACATCCGTGATGGCATCGGTCGGACTACCATAAGCTTTATTCAACATTGAACCAAATGCGATCGGCAATGATGCCAGGGCGACCTTACCGGAAAATTTTGCAAAATTTTTCATGGCACTTCTTCTGCCATCGAGCCTTTCAAATACTTCAGGATCTACGCTTTCAATATGATTGATTATATTTTCAATTTTCATAAAATAAATTTAAGAGGTTGGTAAATTGCTGATGTTTAATTTGGTCTTTACATAAGTGCCTGCTATTGCAAAAACTTCACTTGGACTGCGGCTCATATCAAGTCCGTTTGCATCGAGGCCATCTGCAAAAGTGCCCGGTGCGATCAGGTCGCGGATATAGGCGGCGTGCCTTGCTTCAACCGAAACGATCTGGCCAGCCAGTAATAAATATTCAGGCTTTACTATTAACTTACCTGCACCATTATACGCAGATACACCCAGGTCTTCAAATGCTTTGGCCGTACCTAAAACACTGTCCCTGCTACCGAAGTTGATAGAAGAAAAATCTAATTCCAATGTAGGGATGGCACCACTACCTAATGCGGCTTTGAAGAACTCCCTGTGAGCAACTTCATGGTCCCTGATATCGCCTAACAGTGCGGACTCAGAAGCTGTAATACCACTGAACGGAGATTCGAATACCTTGGTATAAAAGGCAGCTTCGATCTGTTCCAGGGCATAAGCATAATTTAAAATACCAGGATCACCTGATCCAAGATCCACTCCAGTATTATTGCTTGGGTTGTCGTCTTTTTTACATGCAGCGAGCGTTACCAATAATGCAGATGCACCTCCAATATATCCTAAGAAATTTCTCCTGGATAAATTTTTAATGTTGCGTTCTGCCAATAATTCTTTGTCGGATGAATTTTTTGTGGGCATACGAATAATTTTTGTTTGTGAAAAAAGTGAAGTCGTTTTTTATGAATGTTAATTCCTTCACAGCTACGACAGAAGATTAAACTTGGTTTTAAAATATGAAATTTATCATCATATTTTTTATTACTTAATGCATTATGATTCATAAGTTTGCAATCGGGGAATTTAATTCACAACAGTCAAAAAAAAATATCATGCCACAGTGGTTAGTCAAGTCAGAGCCTTTTAAATATAGTTTTGATCAGTTAGTAAAAGACAAGCAAACTTTCTGGGATGGCGTAAGAAATTATGCTGCAAGAATAAATTTAAAGGCAATGAAAAAAGGGGATGAAGTATTATTTTATCATAGCAATGAAGGGATGGAAATAGTGGGTATTGCAAAAGTGGCAAAGGAAGCTTACCAGGATCCTACAACAGAAGACGATGCCTGGGTAGTTGTCGATCTTAAGCCTGTAAAAAAATTAAAAAAGCCGGTAACCCTGGCACAGGTAAAAGCGGATAAGCGTTTGAGTGAGATGGCCCTGGTTCGCCTGGGCAGGTTATCCGTACAACCTGTTACAGATGAAGAATGGAAGATAGTGATGGAGATGGCGAAAGAGAAGTAAGCACAATGTTAGTAAGCCTTACTCATATATATTGTAAGGGCACAGAATGAAATGTCTAAAAGTAATTTCCGGGATAGATAAGTTTGACCAATGAAAAAGAAACACATTGTAGTACTGACGGGCGCCGGTATCAGCGCCGAAAGCGGGTTGAAAACTTTCCGCGACAGCGATGGGTTATGGAACGGTTATGATGTATATGAAGTAGCATCGCCGCAAGGATGGGAGAAGGACCCGCAACTGGTATTAAATTTTTATAATGACCGCAGGCGGGATGTAGCAGCGGCTGAACCCAATGCCGCACATACGGGTTTGGCAGATCTTGAGAAAGATTTTGACGTGACTATTATCACACAAAATATAGATGACCTCCATGAACGCGGCGGCTCAAGTAAGATCATTCATTTGCATGGACAGATATTTTCAATGAGAAGTGTTGCCGATGAATCGTTGATCTATCCTATTACGAAAGACATTAATCTTGGGGACCTGGCTGATGATGGTGAACAACTACGGCCGAATATCGTTTGGTTTGGCGAAGCTGTGCCCATGATGGACAAGGCCGTCAGCATAATGAATGACTGTGATTATTTTATAGTCGTCGGTACATCTTTGCAGGTTTACCCGGCGGCATCGTTATTGCATTATGCGCCGCCTTATCTTCCCAAATTTATCATCGATAAAAAGATCCCTGCGGTGGAGCATTATCCCAATCTAACTTTTATAGAGAAGACCGCAACAGAAGGCGTGGCGGAATTAAGAAAATTTTTAAAGGATTAAAATTATGAAACTCGTAGGATAAGACGAGTAAAATAAATGGTTCCAATATTATTGTGTTACCGGTGCATTCGAAGCAAAAAATAATTCAAAACAAATACTTTTCGATCAAGGCTTTTGAATTTAGCACTGGTGTTGAGGAAAAATAAAAATCATTGATAACTTTCGTAATGCGTATGTTATTGTCAGCAGCAAAACGCTTGATTTTTTTATAACTTTTGCGGCAAGCTTAACTTGATTTTTACATGCATAATATTTTTTAAACGAGAAGTTTGTAGGGAAGATTTTAAATATGGTTTTCAACAAAACAAATACCTGCCTTTTCCAATTCACTCAACACAGGACCATAGATTTCGGGTATGGTCGGAATGTGAATTCCTGTCAATTGAATGGTTCCATTCAAAATTAATTTTGCGGCAATACCTAATGGCAGTCCAACGGTTTTGGCCATGGCGGTCCGCAAATGATCTTTGCCTTTAACTATTAAACTGCTTTCTATTTTATGATTTTTGCCATCCAGTTTATACTCAATTTCATGCAGCATCACGATCATGTCTTTATCATGCGGTTGCATCATCAACCTGGTTTCTAACAGGTGCTGCAATATATCGGCAGATGTTTTTACGTCGATGGGCACCAAAGATTGATCGAACAAACCAAGGTACTCTAACAAAACTTTATTGTCTTCATCTATAAAAGGAATGATTGGCGCCGACCATTCTTTAAAGGTTAATTGGTTGATGTTTAAAACATCCGTATCATTTGACAGTCCGGCTTGTGCAATGGCATTCCATCCCACACAAAAAAATGGGTGACGCAACGTAGTCCGTAAAAAAGTGGCTGCCTGTTCCAGCTTATAAACGGGCAGATAATTCAGTGAATCACGGTTAGGATAGAAGGCGAGTTTACCGGCATATTGAACCGTAACCTCCGGGTTATTTTTAAACAATTCTTTGTAATCTTTATGTATTAT
>JBDSLD010000315.1:0-32456 GCA_039916545.1 Ferruginibacter sp. | reverse complement strand
GAATTCTTCCACGCTCCTCCCCTGGTACTGGTTATTTACACCAATCAATAAACTAACAAAATCATAAGCTGACAATAGCGTATTTTCATTTATGGCCGTTGTCAGTTCATCTGTTGTCCAACCCGTGGTGGCAATTATTTCAGGTGCGCTAAAATTTAAATCTGCTTTTCTTAAGAATTGCACCGTTTGGTACGGAAAGCTTTTTGTGATACTTACCTGTTCACCAATGGTATAGCTATCGCCCAATGCCAGGTATGAATATGTTTTCATGATATCTCGGTTAATTTTTTGATCCACTTCCGGCAGATCAGTAATGGTACAACACCTATCACACCAAAGCTACAATCAATCAAAATATGAAACAAAGGAATTTGCCGGATCGGGCCCGCGATAAATGCCAGGGGGATGATTGCAATACAGGCCAATATCGCCCAATCGACGACCCAGCTATTTTTTACCGGATCCTTTAAAGGGCCAATAAAAGCCATGGCGATCACAATATGCGCAAAAGCCAGCCAGTCGTATCCATAGGCGAGCATGGGATATTGCGCATTGGTCACTTTTAACGCGTCGTAACATTTTTGCAACCAGCTGTTAAAAGAAGCTGGTATAAGGGACGGATGCCGCAATAGCCAGTTTAATTCTGTTTCTACCGGGAAAGCAGTTACCCCACTCAATATCAACGCGACTATAAAAAAACAGATCAATAGCCGGATCTTTAAAATTAAACGCATTTACAAAACTTTTTAATGAACCAGCTAATCTACTTTTACAGGCTTACCAGTTTTGAAACTGCCGACCGGCGCCGTGTACCAGGGAGTGATCTCAACTGTAAATAAACCTGCGGCCACTGCCGGATCGGTCTGCACATAACTTTCAGCCTCTTCCCTTGTTTCACAATCAAATACAAAAAGCCCTCTCCATTGGTTATCATTTGTTCCGAAAGGACCGGCTGCTTTTAATATACCGTCATTGTACAACTTAGTTATATTGGCCATGTGTTTTTCAAACAAAATGGCCTTCGATGTTGAGTCGGCATCAGTATTAGGACCGGTCTTTATCAGCACAAACCAATATTGCTTTACCTGGTTTTTCATTTTTTCTTTAGTCGCACCCGGCTTCGACTGACCAAATGAAAAGGTTGTAGTTAGCAAAAGACTGAATACGAGAATAAGTAAATGTTTCATCATTCAATATTTCATTGAAAATACTTTTTGTTGATCAATTCAACAACAATTAATACATAATTGACAGATACTTTATATTTGCAACGCTGCCATTTCCCGCCATATAAAGTTTCAAAAAGTATCAATGTACAGGTAAGGGCCGATGAGCAAATGCTGACAAATAAAAACCGTAACCATTAAACCGTAAATAATTATGGCTGCCAAGACAGACAACTTTCAATCGCCCGATTATTTCAATGTGGATGAATTATTAACAGAAGAGCATAAACTCGTCAGGGAAAGCGTGCGTAATTACGTAAAGAAAGAGATCTCACCAATCATTGAAGACTATGCGCAACGCGCAGAATTTCCCGAACAGATCGTTAAACAATTAGGCGCCCTTGGCTGCTTTGGGCCAACCGTGCCGGAGCAATATGGCGGTGGCGGCCTCGACTATATCAGCTATGGATTAATGATGCAGGAACTTGAGCGCGGGGATAGTGGCGTACGCTCCACAGCGAGCGTACAGGGCAGCCTGGTAATGTTCCCTATTTATCAATATGGTAGCGAGGAGCAACGGAATAAATATTTACCAAAACTGGCCAGCGGCGAATGGCTGGGTTGTTTTGGACTGACAGAACCCAACCACGGCAGCGACCCCAGCGGCATGCTTACAACTATAAAAGATGCCGGTGACCATGTGCTGTTAAACGGCGCAAAAATGTGGATCAGCAATGCCCCGTTCGCGCAAGTCGCGGTCGTATGGGCGAAGGATGAAGCGGGAGTGGTTCGTGGATTGATCGTAGAAAGAGGTATGGAAGGATTTAGCACGCCAACTACACACGGCAAATGGAGCCTGCGCGCGAGCGCAACCGGGGAGTTGGTTTTTGATAATGTAAAAGTGCCGAAGGAAAATATTTTACCAAATGTAAAAGGATTGAAGGGACCGCTCGGCTGCCTGACAAAAGCGCGCTACGGTATTGCCTGGGGAGCTATTGGCGCGGCAATGGATTGCTATGATATCGCATTGAATTATGCAAAGGAGAGGATCCAGTTTGATAAGCCGATAGCGGGCTTTCAGTTACAGCAAAAAAAACTGGCGGAAATGGTTACTGAAATAACCAAGGCCCAATTATTAAACTGGCGCCTGGGTGTATTGATGAACGAAGGGAAAGTGACGCCGCAGCAGGTGAGTATGGCTAAACGCAATTCCTGTGAAGTAGCGACCAATATTGCCAGGAGCGCAAGGCAGATGCTCGGCGGTATGGGCATTACGGGCGAGTACCCCGTTATGCGCCACATGATGAACCTGGAAAGTGTAATCACTTACGAAGGAACGCATGACATCCACCTGTTGATAACCGGAATGGATGTAACGGGGTTAAATGCATTTAAATAATGATAACAAAGTTTCCCCTTTTCGTTAAACAATAATAGAATGGATCATTCGTATAGTCAGGGGCAACATAATAGTAACTAAAATAAATGGACAATACTTCAAATGCGCAAGTGCCGCAAGCTTTCTTTTGGGGAGCGGAAAGGCAAGGCCTCGTTTCCGTTATCGGAGCCGGTACAATGGGCAATGGTATTGCACATGTATTTGCACAGGCGGGTTTTAAGGTACATTTGATAGATGTTAGTCCGGATCAGCTACAAAAGTCCATTGAAACAATTGGGAAAAACTTTGACAGGCAGATCGCCAGGGGCGTTATTTCAGAACAGGAGAAAAAATCAGCAATAAATAATATTGCCACATTTACTGAAATAGCAGGTGGCGTGCAAAATGCAAACCTCGCCATAGAAGCGGCTACTGAAAACATTGACCTAAAACTGAGCATTTTTAAACAGATGGATGCGGCTGCACCGGCAGGCTGTATTTTAGCAACCAATACATCTTCTATCTCCATTACAAAAATTGCTTCCGTGACAAAACGCCCGGGATCGGTAATTGGAATGCATTTCATGAATCCTGTTCCTGTGATGAAACTGGTGGAAATAATCAATGGCTACGCCACATCGGCTGAAGTGACCAACACAATTATTGCGTTGACCAAATACCTCGGCAAAACACCTTGTTCGGTAAATGACTATCCGGGTTTTATTGCAAACCGCATTCTTATGCCGATGATCAATGAAGCAATTTATAGTTTGCAGGAAGGCGTAGCAGATGTAGAAGAAATTGATACCATAATGAAGCTTGGCATGGCCCATCCAATGGGGCCACTTCAATTGGCAGATTTCATAGGATTGGATATTTGCCTCAGCATTTTGAAAGTTTTACAAGAAGGCTTTGGCAATCCAAAATATGCGCCTTGCTCGTTATTAGTAAATATGGTAACCGCAGGGAAACTCGGTATAAAAAGTGGTGAAGGATTTTATATGTACACACCAGGCAGCAAAGAGTTGATTGTATCAAAAAGATTTAGCCTGTAATACAGAATTCGTTGTGTGCAACAAACTGCATAACCTGCTACTAAACCAGGTTTGCAAAATTTCAAATCGATTACCTGGCAGGTATCATCGCAATTTCCTGGTTACATCAATTTTATTGGGTTACTATTTTTCGGGTATCCAATCTTTTTAAAGACTGATAACAATGTGATTTGCAGAAGTATTGTTTAATCAAAAACTGTAACCTTTTACAGCACGAATCGATCAATAGCTCCTGCCCCTGCGCGGCATCCTCTTTGTAGAATTTAAGAACGCAGACAATCACCCCCGACAGGGGTAACCTAATGCTTACCCATTACCTTCGTTGATTGTTTTAAAGACAATACCTGCGTGAATTTCTTACCAGCAGGTTGTTCCGCCGGAGCAAGTTCCCATTTTCTTTAATAGCTACAAACAGGCTATGCTACTGGCATAAAACCTGCTGTATATTAAACTTCGCATAATTATGGATAAGTCAGTCCTTAATATCTATCCAAAATATTTTATAATTTAGTATTTCACAACAATAATAAAATGGCTAAAAAGGAAAAAGCGATAGATGCTTACATCGACAATTCAGCCGATTTTGCAAAACCGATTTTGACGCACCTCCGTGAGCTCGTTCATACGACCTGTCCGGATGTAGAAGAAAAAATGAAATGGAGCTTTCCTCATTTTGATTATAAAAATGAAATGATGTGTAGTATGGCAGCTTTTAAACAACACTGTGCTTTTAGCTTTTGGAAAGCTGCCTTATTTAAAGATCCTGTACTGGTGGAAAATGCCAGGTCAGAAGTCGCCATGGGTCACCTGGGCAGGATCACATCAAAAAAAGATCTTCCTCCGGATAAGATGATTATTGCCTGGATCAGGGAAGCAATGCAATTGAATGAACAGGGAATCAAACTGCCGGCCAAAATAAAAACAAGCGAAAAGAAAGAATTAATTGTACCAGATTATTTTACCGAAGCGCTGAGTAAAAATAAAAAAGCATTGCAAACATTTGAAAATTACGCCTGGTCGCACAAAAAGGAGTATGTAGAATGGATAACGGAAGCAAAAACTGAAGAAACAAGGAACAAAAGAATGGCGACTGCTATTGAATGGTTGGCCGAGGGAAAAAGCAGGCACTGGAAATATGCCGCTAAATAATAAACTTTACCACTTGAAACCGGGCATTACAAAATAAAAAATACTCCACCAGTTATCTTCCATTTGCATGTATAATTTATAAGGACCCTTATAATGAATAATTTCTCCATTGTCCATTATGGCATCATATTTTAACATGCCTTCTGCGAAGCCCATGCCTTTGGCGTCTGCGTCCTGAAGTTCGAAACTGACATTGTCAATATTGTATGCATCATCCCTGAATTCATGAAAGGCATGAAAAAATATATTCATTTTCCCGATGATATCTTCTCTTGTAAGTTGAGTACCATCTTCGGTGATACAGTGCCAGCTCAGTTCAGTACAATATTCTGTAAATTCTCTATGGAACCAATTCATCAAAAAAGTATGTGAACGTTTAATGATGTCGGCCTTATGATTCGGATGAAATTCTTCATAAATAAAATTGGTCGACATACCCGCAATCGGTCGCTTCTCCACTTTTACTTCAAATAATTCTTCGGTGATAAAACGGTATATCAATTCATCCGGGTATGGCCCGTCAGAAATATGAAACGCTATTTCATTTTTCAAAAGCAGTTTGGTTATTTCTTTAATCGCTGCGCTCATCTCTGGTTTGGTCATTTCAACCGCTTGTTTACAAAACGGCTTTCCAATTCTTTCATAGACCGTTGTATATTCAGCATTCGCATATTCATCTTCAAACGCCATCATACTTTTCAAAAACTGGTTCTCTATATCGGGAGGCATATCTTCACTGCTTCCCATTTCGAAAGCATCACCATATTGCGCTTTTAATTTGATTTTTAAAAATTCATTTTCGATGCGTAAATTTTCCTGCAGATCGTCTGAAAAGTTTTCTCCTTGCTCCATTGCTATAATATTTTGAGGTACAATATATTAAATTTTTCTTACCTATTTTAAACTGTATTCAAAATAAATACACAAAGTTATCAGGTGAATTTTGTATACTATTTTTTTAATTTTTTAAACTTTCCAACGAGCTGGTATGAATCATCCACCATTTCAAACAACTGCTTTTTTGATAGCGCACCATCAACAATAACTGTGTTCCAATGCTTTTTATTCATGTGATACCCTGGCAATACCGTATCGGGAAATTCTTCCCTTAGTTCAATGGCCTTTTCCGGATCGCATTTTACATTGAATTGCAATGGATCGGTATCAAGAGATACTAATAAAAAAATTTTATCATTCACCTTAAAAACAATTACAGAATCTCCAAAAGGAAAACCCTCCGTAACGGAAGGTTTTTGAATTACATATTCTCTGAGTATCTCTATATTCATGATTATTAGCTATTGATTATTTTATGTGCTTCTGGTAATCTTTTATTTAACCGGCCGGTAAGTGTATGCCAAAATATTACAAATCACTACCCAAACATATAGCGGTAAGTGATAGTTGCGGGCCGGTTCTTACCGATAAAAAAAAGTCCTACCCAGGCAAACCATAACCAAAAAATGGTATTGCGACGACTATCCACCGGTTCTTTAAAATGATACCAGCTATCAAAAAAATAATGATCAAACAGGTGCCGGTGAAATTTAGCAGGCGGTTTACAGGATTGGTATCCCCGGTTAACCAGTACGTATAAAAGCTCCAAAAGGTTTTATATTTTTTTTCGGTTGGCATAGCAAATATTTTTTAGAAAATTACAGCAATCAACCTGATCATGCAAGTTTTTTTGTCTCCACATTTTGTAACTCCTTTAACCTGTACAGCACTTCCTCCAAACGGTTTCGTGGCACACCCGTTGTGATATTACAGAACAATTGCATTTCCTGTGCCAGGATGGTACAATTGAATTGCTTCAACACTTTCATCACTTCATTCATCCGGGTATAATCAAAATGAACCAGGTATTTTATTTCTATTTGTTTTGGAATAATCGGTATCACCTGTAAGGCCAGGCTGGTAACGGTTTTATAAGCATTGATCAAACCCGGTACACCCAATAAAGTACCGCCAAAATAACGCACTACGATCACCGCTATATTCGTAACTTCTTTGCTGTCCAATTGTCCAAGGATAGGCTTCCCGGCTGTACCCGCAGGTTCACCATCATCACTCACTCTAAAGTTATTGCCATCGGTTCCGATCCTGTATGCAAAGCAGTGGTGTACCGCTTTGGGATGTTCCTTCTTCAGGTTTTGCAAATGTTTTTTAAAATCATCCGTTGTTTCTATTGGGTAGGCATAAGCAATAAATTTACTACCCCGGTCTTTAAATTCAGCTGTTCCGGCCTGCGCGATCGTTTTATAAAATTCTAATTCACTCATAGTTATTCAAAATGAAGTTGCCTGTTTACATTTATAAAAATTGAAAGAATTAAATCTCAGAGCCGGTGGAAATAGCAACGCAAAATCAAAAATACATATCGATTAAAAATGCCGGTAATATTGAATGGTATCTGTTAATATTTCCTCATGGGATAATTTTTCTGCGTTCAACAATACAGGTGCAGGAATACCACCGGTAATTTCTAACCCGCGGTTTGTAATGATCCGTGCCTCATCCCAACAATCTTCATCAATAAAGGATTGAAGCAAAGTGGTTCCTCCTTCTACTAATACACTTTGAATTTTTATCCGGTAAAGTGCTTTCATTATTTGAAGAACAACGCTTTCTCCTGTCGATATTTTACAATAAATTACCTGCCCGCTTTCATCCTCTTTAATAGTATTAAATACAACCGTTTTAACGGCGCCATCAAATAAATGCAATGAGGAAGGTAATTTCAATTCTTTATCGATTAGCAACCGCACCGGGTTGTTACCTTGCCAAAGCCTGTTTGTTAAAGACGGGTTGTCATGCAAAGCGGTGGTAGTGCCTATTAAAATAGACGCCTCGCTGCTTCTCCATTTGTGCACTTCACGGTTGGTAATGTCATTGCTGATGCGCAGGCGGGAGTAATCGCTATTGGCAATTTTTCCATTGGCAGTCTGCGCCCATTTCAAAATAATATAAGGTCTGTGCCGGTCATGAAAAGTAAAGAAACGTTTATTAAGCACCAAAGCTTCTTTTTCCAAAACAGGCGTAATTACTTTAATATCCGCCGCTAATAATTTCTGTATTCCTCTACCGGCTACCTCCTCGTAATTATCCCGGCAGGCAACTACTACAACGGGGATATTATTTTTAATGATGAGGTCGGCGCAGGGTGGCGTTTTACCAAAATGCGCGCAGGGTTCCAGTGATACATACAGGGTTGAACTTTTGATTAGGTGCTTGTCTTCCTTGTCTACACTGTTCAGGCAGTTAACCTCGGCATGCGCCTGTCCATATTGCTGGTGATATCCCTCGCCAATAATACGGTCGTTGTGCACTAATACTGAGCCAACCATTGGGTTAGGCGCAACGTTGCCGGCTCCAAGTTTGGCCAGTTCAAAACAACGTTGCATATATGTTTCATGAGTGATCAAGCCGCAAAAGTATGAATAGAAAAATAAACTATGTTTGCTTTAATGACGGTTAAAGAAATATACAGGGGATATTTACAACAACTTCAACAAATTTACAATGCAAATGAGTCAGCTGTAATGACTGACCTTGTATTTGAAAAGGTGGCCGCTTTACAACGCGCAGACATTATAAAATACCCGGAGCAACAGTTAAACATTGCTACTTCAACGCATTTACAACGCTGCCTGGAGGCATTGCTAAGGCATGAGCCGGTTCAATATGTTTTAGGCGAAGCCTGGTTCTACAAATTGAAATTTATTGTTAATGAGCATGTGCTGATACCAAGGCCGGAAACGGAAGAACTGGTGCAATTGGTAATCGATGGGAGCCAGCATAAAGGTAAATTAACAATGCTGGATATCGGTACCGGAAGTGGATGTATCGCAATTGCCATCAAAAAAAATTTACCGGCTGCACACATGCTTGCTATCGATGTAAGCCAGGATGCATTATCGGTTGCAAAAAGGAATGCAATAGACCATCAGGCAGATATTCAATTTCTGGAGTTGGATTTTTTAAATGAAAGCAGTTCGGAGAATTTGCCTGTACTGGATGTAATTGTAAGTAACCCACCTTATATTCCTATCAGTGAAAAAGAAAGGCTGGACAAAAACGTTACTGACTTTGAGCCACATCTCGCATTGTTTGTACCAGACAATGCACCATTACTGTTTTATGAAAAGATCGCGGCCTTCGGAGAAAAACATCTTCATAGCAGTGGACAGATCCATGTAGAAATTCATGAAGATTTTGCATTAACAGCGAAGGAGGTTTTTGAAAAATCTTACCTGGTAAAAATCACGAAAGATATGTTTGGGAAAGAAAGAATGTTAACAGCGGTACACAAATCTTCGAATGTTTAGAAGAGATGATCCAGCAATCTCTGTGCGAGGTATCAGACATCCACTTTTATTCGTTGCCTGTAACGGTTGCCGAAGTAGATGCCCCCAGGCGCCTTGCAACTTTCATTACTCTTACTATTTCTCCCCAATGCGCAATTGAATCTGCGTTGATCACCACGGCTGGTTTGATGCTATCGCCCTGGTGAATATATTTTTTTAATGCCGACTCCAATGAATCCATCGGAATCTTTTTGGATCCTACATACACATTTTTATCTTTGTCAACACTCACCACCACACTTTGCTTGGTTTTTGTATCACTCTTTGCACGAGGCACACTCATCTTGATCACGTTAGGATTTGCCAGCGTCGATATCATCAGAAAGAACATCAATAAGATAAATAAAATATCATTGAGCGGACCGGTATCCACCTCATCATGACTTTCTCTTAATTTATTTCGCCGAAGACCCATTTTTAGGAATTGAAAATTAAAAATGAAGAATTAAAAATGTTTTAAATAGAAACCGCATGCGAATTAAATCTATTTTTTATATTATTAAGAAATTGAAAGCAAGAACGACTCCTGGACATTCTTGATTTTTAATTCTTAATGCCTTAAGATAGTTTTACTCGATCATTACTTATGCGGTTCCTGCAGAATATCAATAAAATCACTGCTTGCTGACTCCATCCTGTTTGCTGTCCGGTTTATCTGCGTATCAAGGAAGCTATAACCGAGGTAGGCCAACATTCCTATGATCAATCCACTGGCGCTTGTAATCAATTTAATATACATCGCATCAGCGATCTGGCTTACCGAAGGATTACTGATGGTAGCAAATTCTTTTAACAACAGTACCAATCCCACGATGGTACCCACAAAACCAAAGAGTGGTGCGATACGGGATATCACAGAAAGTATCGATAGATTTTTTTCCATTTTATACATTTCCAGTTTGCCCACATTGTCCATACTTTTTTCAATTGCATCGATTGGCTTGCCAATACGCTGGATGCCTTTGTCGATCATTCTTGCTACTGGATTATCGGTATTTTTTGCCAGGCTGCGGGCAGCGCTTACATTACCGGTAATGATATGATCACGGATGATGCGCATAAAATTATCATCAATTTTGGCTGCTTTTTTTACTGCAAGCAATCTTTCTATAAAAAAGAAAACGGCTAAAGCAAATAAGATACCCAGCGGTATCATCAAAGGGCCACCTTTGCTCAACAAGCTCCAGACTGATTCTACCTGTCCTGAATTTCTGCCAGCCGTTGAAAGTGAATCTACCTGTAATAAGATATCAAACATCGATTAATTGATTTAGGGCAAAAGTAATTGTTTCTTTCATTATACGATTATTGTACCAACAATATTGCAAGATTGCCACGTAAACGCAAACAAGTAACATTTACCATGTAAAGAATTGTTAAAGTGAATTCGATACAACTGATGAAAACCATAGGGGGCCGGGCCTTGCCGCTGCCTCATTACTGAGGGGGCAATCGAACGATGCGCGGCAGCATCATAAATGCCTGCTAACCGCAGCCGGTAGTTTTTTAACAATGATTGCCCCAAACTATTTAAAAAAATAGCAAAAAAAAAGACGCAAAAAAATTGCGTCGTAAATATTGTCGGCTACATATCAAACTAAAAAGGAAGATCATCAGCTACAGGCGCACTTACCTGCTGATGTGTATTCGCTGATGGTGTCGAATAAGATGATCCAGCATTATTTCCTGAATTTTGGCTGTAATTCTGATTAGAATTCTGGTTAGAATTTTGATTAGGATTTTGACCAGAATTTTCTTTAGATCCCCCCAGTAATTGAACACTTTGTACCCGCATGCGTAAGGTAGCCGCTGCCTGGTTTTCTTTATTCATATATGCATCTGCTTCAGGAGATCCTTCCGCATATATCAGCTGACCTTTTTTGAGATAGGGTGCAATAGCAGTTTTATCTGTCCAATATGCACATTCTACCCAGGTAGCCCTTTCCTTAGGATTACCCTGGTTGTCTTTGTAACGCTCTGAATGCACTACGCTGAAATTGATTACAGTCCTTCCGCTTACTTCTTTTACGATGCAGTCTTTACCAAGATTGCCAACGATTTGTAACTTGATCATAATTGTGTGTTTTTAATTGTTTATGTGATGTATCTGAATTTGAAAATTATGAAAATTTACTTTCCGTATTGTATATTCTTTCGCACAAATAATACAGTAATTGTCTTATTATTTATATATTGAAAAATATTTTTACTCATATACTTAAGTGCTGTTTGTGATATTAAATTGGTTACTACCCGCTGTATTGTCATGTAACCAGGTATAACGTATAAGCCTTCGCCCAGGATCCAATGATGGAATTGAAAGTCGTGATACACACTATTAGCAGGATCGTTATAGCAAGTGCGCATTTAGCAGCAATAAAACCAACATCTAACCATCTATAAATTATCCTGCCGGCAATACCGTTAACTCAAGGTCCGGATGCATTAAATGCTTAAAGATCCACAAACGTTATCATTCATCCTTTGGCCACTTTTTCCCGTTACTCTACCCTATCCTAAAGCCAATTTATTATGTCCACAATTAACCAATGAGTAAAACTAATTATCCACTATTATTAATTCATCTTCTTCTTTAAAGTAGTCACCTGGCTTTGCAAATTATTCACCATACTTGCCAGCGAATTCATATCCCAACGTTGCTGGGCACTTACTTTACTGATCACCATCTGGGCCTGCCACAACTCAACCACGTCTTCAGAATTCACCTGGTAAGGCTGGTATTGCGGGTTATCACTTACCAGGGTTAGTTTATTCTTCGAACGGTTATTCTTCACCACTCTTTTGTAAACAATACCTTCATTCCTGCTAACCACAATATATGCCTGGTCATTTTTTACATCTTCCGTATTGTCGATTTTTTCTCCTACTATGATACTACCACTTGGTGTAGGCATCATACTGTCACCGATAATTTCGAAAGCCCGGTAATTGCCCCCTGCCAGCATTGGTAATGTAAACGTATTTAGTTCATCAATGAATTCGCTGTCGGCGTATCCTGCAAGATAACCTGCTGCAGCCTTGACGGGTACAAAATGAATGATATTCCGCTCCGCGGTCATCATCTTTTGTTGTCGCCTTTTTGCTAAAAAACTACTCCCGGTATTACTTAGATCCTTTAACAACAATTCATCTAAGCTCAACTTAAAAATATCGCCCACGATTTCAAGCACTTCAAGCCGGGGATCGGCCCTCTCCTCTTCATAAGCCCCGATCAGGGAACGTTTAATGCCAAGTTTAACGGCAAATTCTTCCTGTGTCCATCCTCGAAGTTTACGTAAATACTTTAGGTTTTGTCCTGCTTGTGACATATATAACTAATTTGATTAGTACAAATATACTAATATTTTTAGCTAATCCTAATTTTTTATATAATTTTTTTATATGCATGTTTTATTATCATCATTCGCTACTCTCTTTTCTGTTCCTGGAGACATGGACAGGTGCCGGAGAGCTAAAAAAAACACGTCTCCCTACTGCTGCGGATACACTGGTTTATTTATTCCTGAAAACATTATTCCAGTCACCGGCATTCATCAAACAAAGATTTACAACGCATGACCAGGAAAGGCTTTAACCTCCTAACAAATATTTACACATGAATTTGTTAGCCCTTATTTTTGTACAAAATAACCAATATGCAAATAGTATGGTCATTACATAGCTTGTTACGCTGGGGCGTTCTATTATTTGGCTTGTGGGCAGTGGTGAACGCCTTTACCGGAGTTTTCGGTAAAAGAAAGTACTCTACCGGTGATAACCGGAGCAGCTTATTGTTCATGATCTTTTGTGACATCCAGCTGTTAATCGGGTTGATATTATATTTTAATAATTCCTGGTTTGACAGGCTTAAAGACCTTGGTAGTAATATAAAGAACCCGGTTTACCGTTTTTTCACCCTGGAACATATGAGCATGATGATCCTGGCATGGGTACTTGTGCATATTGGAAGGGCTTCCGTAAAACGCGCGGGTACGGATGCGGCCAAACATAAACGCATGCTTATATTTTTTGGCATTGCAATGCTTTTGATACTGGCTGCTATTCCATGGCCCTTCAGGGAAGCGGTTGCAAGGCCGTATTTCAGGTGGTTCAATTAACCAGTTGTGACCATTTTTTCGATATTTTAAATTAACAACCTTTATGGCGAAAGCATCTCCTTTACCTACTATATTAATTACCAATGACGATGGCATAACGGCTCCGGGTATACGCAACCTGGTTGAAGCGGTCAAAGACCTGGGTAAAATAGTAGTAGTAGCGCCTGATAAACCACAAAGCGGCATGGGCCATGCTATTACGATCGGGCACCCGCTTAGAATGAATAAGATAGACATGTTCGAGGGAGTGGAATCCTGGCAAACAAGCGGAACACCTGTGGATTGTGTAAAGCTGGCCGTGGACAAGGTATTACACCGCAAACCAGATCTTTGCCTGAGCGGCATCAACCATGGCGCCAATCACTCGATCAATGTTATTTATAGTGGCACGATGAGCGCCGCGATGGAAGCGTCTATCGAAAGTATTCCCAGCATTGGATTTTCCTTATTAAATTATAGTTACGAAGCGGATTTTGAACCGGCAAGGCATTATGTAAGAAAGATCGTAAGCAGCCTGTTGAGTAAAAAAATGGATAAGCACCTGTTACTGAATGTCAATATTCCATCTGTGCCGATGGAACTAATAAAAGGCGTTAAAGTTTGTCGCCAGGCCTATGCTAAATACCAGGAAGATTTTAAAGAGCGTAAAGATCCCCAGGGAAAAAAATACTATTGGCTTACCGGTGCCTTTGTAAATTTCGACAAAGGAAAAGATACAGATGTATGGGCATTGGATAATAATTACGTAAGCGTGGTTCCCATCCAGTTTGATTTAACCAACTATAAAATGAAACTGGCACTGGAAAAAAACTGGAAAATAAAATGATATTTAAAAAAGATAATTTTTGGATGGGCACCATATTGGGCCTGTTAGGTCCGGTGATTGGCTTTGCCCTTTTTAAGCTGATCAAATACCGGTCTTTTTCGTTAACAGAAATGTACCAATGGATGACATTGAACCATAACCTGATTACCGCCTGGATCAGTATTTCTCTTTTTGCCAACGCCATATTGTTTACTTTATATGTGAATGCAAAGATCGATAAAACAGCCAAGGGTATCTTTGCCGTAACCGTTTTATATGCGGTGATCGCCTTACTGATTAAATTCTTTGGTTAATACCTAACTTTAAAATATGCAAGCCAAGCCATGGTTTAAAGATTGGTTCAACTCACCTTATTATCATCAGCTTTATTTTAACAGGGATGAAATGGAGGCTGCTACTTTTATTGATAAACTGATCGCGCACCTGCAGCCGCCAGTGAATGCCAGCATCCTCGACGTGGCCTGCGGAAAGGGAAGGCACTCTATCCACCTCGCCCAAAAAGGGTTCGACGTAACGGGCATCGACCTGAGTGAAGACAGTATCAGGGAAGCATTGAAATTTGAGAATAGTCACCTGCACTTTTACCGGCACGATATGCGCCTGCCTTTCTGGATAAATTATTTCGATTTTGCTTTTAATTTCTTTACCAGTTTTGGCTATTTTAAAACTGCCAGGGAGCACGATAACGGTATCCGTACAATCGCCCAGTCTATAAAAAAAAATGGGTGTTTTGTATTGGATTACCTGAACGTACATTATGCGGAGGACCACCTGGTGCACCAGTTTGATAAAGAGATCGACGGTATCAATTACTTTATCACGAAATGGTTTGATGAAACGCATTTTTACAAAAAGATCGTCGTGGAAGATGAAGTGCTGGAGGAGCCGCTGGTGTACACGGAGAAAGTGGCGAAATTCTCGTTGGGTGATTTTACAGAAATGTTTGCATACCAGGGATTACAGATACAGGAAGTATTTGGTGATTATAATTTTGGAAATTATGATGTGAGGAAATCGCCGAGGCTGATCGTGATTGCGACAAAGAACACGCGGTGATCCGCTGTTTAAAATTTTCTGTAAAAATCATTTCCCGTGGTTATTCACTAACATCCATTTTGCAGTTTCGTATATCGCAGAAGTCAATTCAGACAGCCTTCGCTTAACCGAATCGGTTTGCTTTGCAGTCAGTTCCGGTAAGCCGTTCCGCACGGGTATCAATTCTTCTTTGCTGATCCATAAATTCTTTGAATAATAATAGTCATTATTTATCACCCCTATTTTTCCCTCATCATGATGGATAATAAATGCCGCGCTTTCCTTGTCGCCGGCGCCTAATAAATTCCTTCCCAGGGTTTTATTGACATAAGGCTGACTAACCATATTTGCCAACGTTGGTAACACATCAATTTGCGAAACCGTTTCATCTCTTTTTTGAGGTGTTAGCAAAGCGGGTGCATAGAATAACAAGGGTACATGCTCATCATTTAACCGTTCTTCGGTCCACACCTTTGGATATACAGCTTCTGCATTGCCTTCCACCCCATGGTCACCGATAAAAACAAAAATGGTGTTATCAAAATAAGCTGATTCTTTTGCGCGCTCTATGAATTTTTTGAAACAATAATCTGTGTAGCAAAAAGCATTGAACTCTTCCTGTGATTCAAATCCATATTTCTTCAGTTCCTCGTCATTGACTTTCCGGGGTAAAAAATCTTTGTCTTCTACGGGTATTGAATATGGCCGGTGATTATCAGAAGTTTGAATGATCGCGAAGAAAGGCTTCGTTTCCTGCTTCATTACTTTATCTGCTTCCAGGAATAAATTCTTATCGCTGATACCCCATACATTTAACTTAGGAGACGTAAACTTCCCTTCCTCAAAAATCCGGAGATCATTGATATTGTTGACCAATCCGCGAAAATTATTAAAATCACTGCTTCCACCTATAAAATACATTTTATTGTATCCTTCAAAATTATTGACGATCGTATATTGATTAAGCGACTGCAGGTTTCGCGTGCTGAATTTAGACAGTTGAACATCCGGGATACCTGTCAACGTTGCAAATACTCCCCTGGCCGTACCAAAAGTGGGTGAAAAACAACGGTCGAAAAAAATACCATCCTTTGTGAGTCCGTTAAAAAAAGGCGTGCTATTAAGCGGGTTGCCACTCATAGAACTTTTATACATGCTAAAACTTTCACAGATCACCAATACAATATTCGGCTTGCTTTCCAGCGCATTGCTGCCGGGATGAATGCTGCGCTCATAAGTATTCGCCTTGGTGTTTTTTCTGTCTAACTGTAAAAAAGTGCTGATCTCATTATAATGCTTTTTGGCTTTATCCTCGCTAAAAACAGGGTTACGAAACCGGAGTGTTGTAAAAAAATTTTGCAGGGGATTCAGCGCCAGGTAACTTTTAAAATTGTCGTTCAGTTTAAAGGCATCGCTCCAACGCAAAGGCGTGAAGGACAAAAATCCAAAGACAAACCAGACCAGTAAAACAATGGCCGCTGTGTGCCATACCCGGCGATACGAAAATTTGTGCACATTGATATTGCGCTCTTCCACGCTGACATGTGTTCTCCTAAACATCCATGTCATCATTGCAACTGCACCTAATAAACCCGCAATGATCCAGACCATCGGATAGCTTTGCCACAGCATTTCGAATGATATTTTAGCGTCTTCTGCAAAGTTTAGCGCACTCGCATTTAACCGCGTACTCACATAGGCAAAATGCCCAAAGTCGGCGCCGAAAAAAAACAGTAGGAACAAGGTTATCAAAGCGAGATAAACGGCCCATCCTTTTTTACACCGCTCGGAATAAAAGGGCGAAAACCGGGGGAACAAAGAAATGCAGGCGATCGGCAATAATACGAATGCGATCCACCGCAGATCGTATTGCAGTCCTAGCCAAAAAGAGGAAAAAAGGGAAATGATACTAATGCCGGATGGCTTAAAAAATAGCAAGGTTGCAATCCGGAAAGCGCTGAAAATGGACAGGTAGATTATAAATAATTTTATGATCCACTGAATTGTTTTAGGAAATTTCCACTGAATAAGCATCGCTTTTACCGTTTTCCTTTACCATAATAAAGATGCGAAATTAACAAGGATAGTTGGTTATGCAGGGGATATTTTGCCATTGCGCCTCATTCTTACTTATTTGCAGCGCCTTAAATAAAGATTTTAACACGTAATTTTACCATACTATGCCATATTATTTTGCCTTTAATGAACCATCCTGCCTATGTTGACCATACTGCAAAACTGGGACAGGGCGTTGTTTACAAAAATTAACCAGGACTGGACAACCCCTTTCCTGGATAATGTTTTCCCTTTATTCAGGGAGGCGATTACCTGGGTGCCATTGTATATATTTTTGCTGTTATTTGTGCTGATGAATTTTGGAAAAAAAGCATGGTACTGGATACTGGCTTTGGTAATTACTGTAGCGTTGACGGACCAGGTCAGCAGCCATGTAATTAAACCACTGGTAAACAGGCCTAGGCCCTGCCTGGATGTCTTGCTGCAGGACCATATCCGGCTGCTGCTGAATTACTGTTCTGATAGCCGCAGCTTTGTTTCATCACATGCCACTAATCATTTTGGACTCGCGTTTTTTATTTATTATACCATGCGGCCTTATTTCAAAGGATGGAGCTATGGATGGTTTTTATGGGCAGCTCTTATCAGTTACGCACAGGTGTACATCGGCGTGCACTACCCTGTAGATGTGATCTGTGGTGCGATAGCCGGGAGTTGTATAGGGTATTTCACCTCGGTATTTTTCAATAAAAGATGCAGACTGTCATTGGTTCACCAACCAGACCCAATAGTGAGCGTATGAAAAAACAGACAGCCGTACAATTATTACTGCTATGCCTGGTAGTTTATGTATTGGGAGTTTTTTGCGTTCCCTTAATGGACATAGATGCCACGCAATATGCCTCTATGAGCCGTGAAATGTTACTGAACGGCAACTACCTGCAATTATACGACCTGGGAAAAGATTACCTGGATAAACCGCCAATGCTTTTTTGGTTGTCCGGAGCTTCAATGTATGTTTTTGGCATACACGATTGGGCCTACAGGTTGCCCTCATTTTTATTCTCTGTTTTGGCAATCTACAGTACTTACCGGCTGGCTGCGTTGTTCTATAAAAAAGAGATCGCGCTTTTGAGTGCCCTGGTATTGGCATCCTGCCAGGCCATGTTTTTAATTAACCATGATGTGAGAACGGATACCATGCTGATGGGTTGGGTGACCTGCAGCATTTGGCAGCTGGCTGCCTGGTTTCAATATAATAAATGGAAAAACCTGGTATTGGCAGCTGTTACTATTGCCGGAGGAATGATGACGAAGGGTCCGCTGGCGCTGATGATACCAGTGTTTGCCTTTGCCCCGCATTTTATTTTACGTAGAGAGTGGAAAAATTTAGCCAGGTGGCAGTATATCCCGCTGCTCATAATCATTGCCCTGCTGCTGATACCAATGAGCATCGGCCTTTATCAACAATATGACCTGCACCCGGGTAAAATAGTGGTAGGAAAAAAGATCGATTCGGGACTGCGTTTTTTTTACTGGACACAGAGCTTCGGGCGCATCACCGGTGCAAACGTGGAAAAAGGCAATGGGTCCATTTTCTTTTTATTGCAAAATATGGTATGGAGTTTTTTGCCCTGGATATTATTTTTTGTACCCGGACTTCTCTCTGCCATCAAAAATATCATCCAACAAAAATTCTCCATTTCGAATAAGGAAGAAGCTATTACGGTGTCCGGATTTATTGTCACCTACCTGGCGCTGGGCAGCAGCCAGGTTCAACTGCCGCATTATATTTTTGTCGCCTTCCCGTTTGCAGCTATTATTACCGCTAATTTTTTATATGGCCTGGTATATACCAATAAATGGCGGAGCTGGAAAAGGCCGATGCTTATCATTCATTCGGTCGTTTTTGCTTTGCTATGGATCACACTAATACTATTGATGACGCTGCCATTTAAAAACATCCCCCTGTATGCCGGTATTATAGCAGGCTGTTGTTTTGCTGCATACGTGTTGCTTACTTTTGCCAAAAACCTATCCTTTCCAAAAATTTTAGCCATTTGTTTTTTCACATCGATCGGCTTAAATCTTTTTTTTAATACCGCCTTTTATCCGTCTCTTTTACAATATCAAACAGGTAATATTGCAGCTAAATTTATCAATCAAAATAACATACCAAAAGACAAAGTATTCATTTACGGAGATGTAGTGGAAGCCAGGAATTCAATCTATTTTTATGGTGATTACTTTTTTAAGCAAATCAGCGATCCGGTAGAATTATCTCCAGGCAACTTTGTACTGACCTCGCAAAAAGATTATACAGAGCTGGCTAAAAACAAGCAGGTAACCATCCTCTACACCGGCAAAGGTTTTGCCGTAACCAAGCTATCACTAAAATTTATAAACCCGTCAACACGGGAGAAAGAGTTGACTCCTTTTTATATAGTTAAAGTTAATTAGTTTATTGTTTGCTGTTTTGCTAACATTACGGGGTATAATGAATAAGGAACAGTTTGCCGTTGTTTATTTTCTACTATACCTTTTTAATAATCAGTACTGACAATAAATCATGTTGTCATATTGGATTACTCAATGAACCGAAAAAACATCAACAGGAAACTAACCAATTTTTTCAGGCACCAATCTTCCACCAACATGTGCGCCCCGATCGCCGGCTTCATGGTATTCAGCATCCTGGTTTACGTTCCACAGGTCATATAATTCTTCACCGGCAATAATATTTTTAGCTGCCAGCATTGCAGTCATCATGCTATGGTCCTGGTTATTGTATTTGTGCATACCGTTCCTGCCCATCAGGTACAAGCCCTTGTATGGTTGTAGTTCATTTTTGATAGTTTCGATATTCGCCGCATAAAAATGATCGTAGACCGGGTAAGCCTTTTTTTGCCTTACCACATACCCGTCAGTGATGTCCGCTGCATTGGCCAAACCGATTTGCTCAATTTCCTTTTTACCCAGTTCAATAAGTATTTCGTCACTGCTGTTCCACATCCCATCTCCCTCAAAACAAAAATATTCAAGGCCATAGCAGGCCATGGACGGATCCGGCACCATGTACGGACTCCAGGATTTAAAATTCTGCACGCGCCCTACTTTAACAGACGGGTCATGGATATAGATCCAGTTGTCGTCGAACCTATTCTGGTCTTTTAGTATTAAAACAACCGTAATAAAATCCCTGTATTTTAATTGTTGTGAAGCCTCTATTGCAGGCGCAGGTAAGGCAGGCGAAATAAATGGCACCAACTGAGCCATAGCAGTAGACGATAACACAAAATCAAATCCATGAAAATCTTTTCCATTGGTTGTTTGTACCGACCATTCTTTACCTGATAAGCTTATCCCATTCACGCCTTCATTCATTAATATCTCTACACCCATTTGCCTGCACTTTTGGGCACATACATCCCACATCATACCGGGCCCGTATTTTGGATAGCGAAAAGTATCGATGAGGGTTTTGATGATCTTATCCTTATCGCCTGATTGTTTGGGCTTAAACAACGCATTTTTAATGGCGCTGCTTAACGATAATCCTTTAATGCGTTGTGCTGCCCAGTCGGCCGATATTTCTTTGCAGGGGATGCCCCAAACTTTCTCCGTATAAGTTTTAAAAAAAATATTAAACAACCTTTCACCGAACTGATTGATAACCCAATCCTCAAAATTCACGGGATCTTTTACAGGAAAGGCTTTTGCTTTTAAATAGCTCATCACACAAAGCGCGGATTCTACGATACCCAATTTTGTCAACGCTTCGGTGGCAACCAATGGGTAAGAAAAAAATTGCTTATTGTAATAAATGCGCGAACTTCTTGGCCGGTCGAGCATATCATTGGATAATATTTCCGTCCAAAAATCTTCTACTTCTTTACTTTTTGAAAAAAAACGATGGCCACCAATATCAAATAAATAGCCCTTGTAATTTTCTGTGCGGGAAATGCCGCCTACGTATTTTGGATCAGCTTCAAACACAGTCACCTGTTGCCCGGCTTTTGCCAGCAAATATGCTGCTGTCAAACCCGCTGGCCCCGCCCCTATAATGCCGATCTTCTTTTGCATAATGGGTGCAAAGATATATGGTGACTGACTAGTAAAAAAATAGTTCATAAGATGGCGGAATTGTCCAAATCCCCATTCTTCCACCGGTATTTTTTCTATTATTTTAACGGTAAATCCACGTTTAATATAGTTTTATAGATATTTGCATTAACAACTGTTCTACAAAATGGCGGTTGTGGATCAATCAAACATGATGGAAATATTTATATTGTTGGCTTTAATACTGGTAAATGGCCTGTTCGTAATGAGTGAAATCGCACTGGTAAGTGCCCGGAAAGGCAGGTTGGAAAGTTTGGGCAATAAAGGGGATTCTAAAGCAAAAGCCGCTTTACATCTGACGGAAAATCCGGACAAGTTTTTGTCAACCGCTCAGATTGGCATTACACTTATTTCAATTTTAACGGGTGTGTATTCAGGGGAAAAATTCAGTACCCATTTAAAGCCGGTTGTTGAAAAAATTGAATTTTTAAAACCTTATGCATCCACCGTATCGACCGTGTTGGTAGTAATGCTGGTTACGTTTTTATCAATAATTTTAGGTGAACTTGTGCCTAAACGGATCGGGCTCATCAGGGCAGAAAAAATAGCCAGGTTCGTCGCTGGCCCTATGAATTTTTTATCCTCGGCCGCTTATCCCGTCGTTTGGTTATTGAATAATATTACCAACCTTATTTTTAAATTATTTAACATAAAAGAATCTACCGACAATGCCGTTACGGAAGATGAAATCAAGGCCATGATATCAGAAGGCAGCGAGCACGGGACCATTGAAGAAGAGGAAAAGGAGATCATCGAGAGAGTGTTCCATTTAGGTGATAGAAATATCACTTCCCTGATGACACACCGTACTGAAATTGTTTGGTTTGATATGGAAGACACGATAGAAACCATCACTGAGCAACACGACCAGATCAATTACTCCACCTATCCCGTATGCGATAAAACGGTAGATGACATCAAGGGTATCTTGTATATAAAAGACCTGTTGAAGGCTGCGCCGGGAACTATTTTAAGGGACCTTGCTAAACCAGCGCTCTTTGTTCCGGAAAATAACAGCGCTTACAAGGTCCTGGAAAAAATAAAACAGACAAAGATCCATAGTTGTTTTATCGTAAATGAATACGGCACGCTGGAAGGAATGTTAACCCTGAATGACATACTGGAAGCCATTGTTGGCGATGTTCCGCAAACGGGCCAGGATGAATACGAGATAGTTGAACGTGCTGATGGTAGCTACCTGGTAGATGCCCAGATTACCTTTTATGATTTCCTGAGCCGTTTCGAAAAAACGCAATGGATGAATGAGGGTGAGCACGAGTTTGATACCATTGCAGGTTTTGTGCTGCATGAATTGGAAAGAATACCTAAAACAGGCGACACCTTCGAATGGCGCGGTTTTGAATTTGAAATCATAGATATGGATGGCCAGCGAATTGATAAGCTGATAGTGAAATTGTCGGAAGAATTGAAGGGGAAGAAGGAAGAATAAAACCAGTCCTGTTTTTATTTTCTGTTCAATAGTATAGAGATCTTGTGGATTGTAAAAGACCATTTTTTTCGGTCTTCTATACAAATTGTAATAAATTACCTCAACAAATCAGGTAATTTTTTAAAACAGGAAACTTACCTTATCCTCCGGGTTATTTAATTTACTGCTTTTTCTTTCGCCATTCACCATCACGTGAATAATGCCCAGTTGCTCGCTTTTAGATTCGTACAGGATGTTATTCACCACATCTATCTTTTTCACACTTGTCACATCCTTTACTTCGTAATAACTAACAATACCTTCTTCCTGTTGCTCAAAACCTAAAAATTGCAGGCTGGCAATTTTACCATCCGTAATGATCGACAGGTGCTTTTTTATGTATGCGTCAATTAAAGGATTCATCGCGGATTTCATCTTCACATCCAGCAGATCGATTTTTATATTGTATTGTTTTCGCAAGGTCATTTCAAGGTCATCGGTAAATATTTTACAACTTATCTCCAATGTCTTGTTAACTGCATTGTGGCCGATCTCGGTAACGCTTACAAAAATAGGGTGATAGCCGCCAACCAACCCGGCCAGGGAAAATACAATTAACCATTTATAAAGTATAGCTGCCATTTAAACAAAGAATTAGCTGGTTAGAGGCTGATTAGAGATATTTGCCCGCAAAATTAACACAAACAGCTAACAAATTTTGAATGGGTGATTTTGCATTGTATTTTGACACCGGCTGGCACCACATTATCAGCTGGAATGCATTGGATCACATTTTGTTTATTATCGCTTTAGCAGCGATTTACCTGGCTGAAAATTGGAAACAGGTGCTGGTTTTAGTTACCGCTTTTACTATTGGCCATTCACTTACCCTGGCATTAAGTGTGTACGATGTCATTCGCTTTAATGGGAAATGGGTAGAGTTTTTAATTCCCTGTACCATCATCTCGACAGCCATATTCAATTTTTTTGTTAAAGATTTTAAACCCAAATCGCTGAGGATCAACTATTTTTTAGCCTTATTTTTTGGATTGATACATGGAATGGGCTTCGCCAATACGATCCGGTTCATGCTGGCTACAGGCGAAAAAATAACAGTGCCGTTAATAAGTTTTAACGTGGGACTGGAAGCTGGTCAAATTGTTGTAGTAGCTTTTATTTTACTTATCGGTTATTTGCTGGTAAATAAAGCAGGGTTCAGCAGGAAATGGTGGGTATGGACATTGTCGACGGGAGCCATTTTAATTGCACTAAACATGGTGGTTGGCAGGTGGCCGCTCTAACAAACTTGCGCTTTTTTAGTTAAGCTAAAGCAACCTATTTCCAATTGAGTTAAATTTGCAGCTTGCCAGTAATCGTTAGCCACCCGTTAACGGTAAACATATTGCTTCGCGTGAAGCATTCCCGATTGCCCGCCATATTTACTGGTTATTTTAACCTGCACACTTTAAATGAATTATATAAAAAAGATGTTAATGAAAAAATTTACCGTTTTACTTTTCGTGATTTGTACTTATTTAATCGCCGGCAGCCAGGATATTAAAAATAATCCGGGGAGCAATCATGGAAATCGTTTTGAGCAATTAGGTACAATATTGCCTACACCAAATGAATATAGAACAGCAAGTGGTGCGCCCGGGCCAAAATACTGGCAGCAGCGGTGTGATTATGATATTATTTGCGAACTCGACGAGCCCAACCGCCTTTTGAAAGGTAAAGAAACGATCACTTATTTCAACAACTCACCAGACCAGCTTACCTACTTGTGGATACAATTAGATGAAAATCAGCACAGCAGCAAAAATAACTCAGGTTACCAAAACAGTAGTTTTATGCCCCGCAGTATTACCGAGCTGGACATAGTGAAGTACAGCGGGAAGACCGATAAAGAGTACGGCGACAATATTTTAAAAGTTACGGATGCTGCTGGAAAGACGTTGGGATTTACCATCAATAAAACAATGATGCGGGTTGAGTTGCCAGCCACTTTGAAACCAGGTCAGCAATTTATCTTCAAGATAGAATGGAGTTATTATATCGCCAACCGGCTTACACAAGGCGGTCGTGGAGGCTATGAGTTTTTCCCGGAAGATGGAAATGATCTTTATACAATGACGCAGTGGTATCCAAGGCTTTGCGTGTACAGCGATTTCCAGGGCTGGCAGAATCACCAATTTGCAGGAAGCGGAGAATTCGCGCTGACATTTGGTAATTTTAAGGTTGCCATGACAGTTCCGGCGGATCACGTGGTAATGGCTACCGGTGAAGCACAAAACTACCAGCAGGTGTTGTCCCCTGCTCAATTAGCCCGCTGGCAAAAGGCGCAGACTGCCACCACCGTAACTGAAATCGCTACGTTGGATGAGGCCAAAGCCAGGGAAAAACAGAAATCAACCCAAAAGAAAACATGGATATTTAAAGCGAATATGGTGCGTGATTTTGCCTGGGGCAGCAGCCGTAAATTTATTTGGGATGCGATGCCGGTGCAGGTGGAGGGGAAAAAAGTGATGTGCATGAGCGCATATGGAAAAGAAGCCTATAACCTTTACAGGAAGTTTAGCACAAAAGCAGTAGCGCATACCATCAAAACCTACTCAAAGTTTACTATCCCCTATCCATACCCGGTGGCGCAAAGCCTCGAAGCTGCGAACGGAATGGAGTATCCAATGATCTGCTTTAACTATGGCCGCTGTGAAAAAGACGGCACTTACAGCGAGTCTACAAAAAACGGTATGCTTGGCGTAGTGATCCACGAAGTAGGGCATAACTTTTTCCCGATGATCATCAACAGTGATGAAAGGCAATGGACCTGGATGGATGAGGGCCTTAATTCATTCTGTGAATATTTAACCGAAGAGCTTTGGGATAATAAATTCCCGGTTGGAAAAGGCCCGGCTTATAAGATAGTGGATTATATGAAATTACCAAAAGATCAACTGGAGCCCATCATGACCAACAGTGAAAATATTATCCAGTTTGGCCCCAATGCATACAGTAAACCAACAGCCGGATTAAATATTTTAAGGGAAACAGTCGTGGGTAGAGACCTTTTCGATTATGCATTGAAGGAATACGCCCGGCGGTGGGCCTTTAAACATCCAACACCTGCTGACCTGTTCAGGACCATGGAAGACGCCAGCGGCGAGGACCTGGATTGGTTTTGGAGAGGATGGTTTTATTCAACCGATCCTTGCGATATTTCTTTAGATTCGGTAAAATGGGCAAATCTGAATCTTGATGCAACCACGCCACAGGCTGGAGGCCATACCGTTACCCAGGCCGTTCCTAAACCCATTCTAAATACGTTTGACGATATTTCAAAGATCAGGAACAGGGAAGATAAAAAAATAACTTTTGCTACAGACGCCGATACTTCGTTGAGAGATTTTTACTGGAGATATGACAGGAATCTTGCAAAAGTAGATAATGCGCCTGTTGAGCGTCAACTGCCGGCCGCTATTACCGACACATTTACCAATGAACAAAAAGCTGTCTTGGCCGGAAACAAAAATATGTACGAACTTACCTTTGGCAATAAAGGTGGCTTGCTAATGCCGATCATTATTGAATGGACGTATAAAGATGGCTCTAAAGAAATAGAAAGAATACCTGTACAAATCTGGCGGAAAAATGAGAACAATGTAACAAAAACGTTTCTAAAAGATAAGGAAGTAGCTTCGATCAAACTCGATCCGTTTAGAGAAACCGCCGACATAAATGAAAGCAATAACTCATGGCCGGCCTTTACTGCGCCAACGAAGTTTCAATTGTTTAAAGCAAGAACCGGGAATGGAAGAGGTGGCGCAACGGGAGCGCTAAATCCGATGCAAAAAGAAATCAAATAATTTACCTGTTTGGTGTTTACTGTTTTATAATTTCATTGAGGTACTGCCCATTGAGTAACAAGAGTTTTGCAAGACAAGCGTTTAAAGTTGAAATAATCACTTCAAAATTGGCTTGCAGGTATACAACATATTCATTGGGAAATTAGGCATACCTGAGGATCAACGCAATTGAAAAACAGTAAACACCAAACTATAAATAACTATAAACCTGTCTGACCGTCCCGCTCCATTTTTTTGCGTTTCTTTTTACTGTATTTTTTTTCGTATTCTAAAATTTCCCTTGTCTTTACTTTTTCTTTTGGTTTTTCTTCTACAGTGGCAGCTATTGATGCCATCGGTTTTTGCTCGTTGTCTTTTAGCAGGCGGCCGCGATCATATTTTTCATATTTGGTCAATCGCCCTCCTTCATAAAATTTCCATTCACCATGGCGTACGCTGTATTGCTCCGCCTTTACTATTTTATAGCTTAGAATTTCATTACTGGCTGTCCCATAAACAGGGATCGTATCAAAGGGGGCATCCGGGTTGTAGCCACGCCATTCTTCCTGTCTTTCCAGGTCACCCAAAAAAGTAAAATATTCCTGCACCCCATCTTTTCCGCCGAACTGGTAATGCTCGATTGCCAGTATATCGCCGGTACTGTTATACCTGCGCCAAACCCCGGTTTTTTTATCATCCTTAAAAATTCCTTCTTCGTCGTACCCGGGTTCGCCGCGTAATTCACCTACGCTTATTACCCATTTTCCTTGCTTCAATCCCTTTTTGTCAACGATATTCAGTGTATCACCTTCGGGAGATAAGGAAAAGCTTTTATACTGGGCAGATGCATTTGCGCTATAAAATACAATTGCCATCAGGACCAGGCCAATGTGGCGGATTTTTAAAAAAGAATTTTTCATATTACAACTTTAATGAATAAACTGGCACTGCAAATTTACTTTTTCTTTTACAACCGGATCAACAAGCTATAATTTTTAACAATATCAGCCGATGAATACAGGAAGGCATTATAAAATTACCCTGTATATGCAAAAGCCGTTCCCATATTTCAAAACGGCTTTTTACTTACATTATTTTATTTGCTTTAAGCGGGCTGCAGTTGTACGCAACATGAGCTGAAGCCATCCGGTGATTATAATTTTAATATCCGCGCCTATGCCCTTTGGCCCCACCCATTCCTAATTTTGCTTCTGCCCTGAAGAATGACGCAACTGGCGGTTAATAATCAGGTCTTTTTTTAGGTCCGTATTTAAAACTGGCATCAACAGTAATTTCATTGAAACTATTGAGAAAATAATTTGATGCATATTCACCATGCTCCTCATTAAACAATAACTTTACTGCGGTGTTACGATAACACCGTTTGGCAAATCAAATATTCTATTATCAAAATCAAAACCATGGCTATAGAGATCGGACAACAGGCACCGGATTTTTCATTATATGACAGCGAAAAAAATAAGGTATTATTGGGCGACTATAAAGGTAAAAATGTAGTACTGCTGTTTTTTCCACTGGCCTTCACCAGTGTATGTACTAAAGAACTCTGTAATGTAAGAGACAACATTACGCTTTACAATAATGCCAACGCGCAGGTATTCGGGATTTCCGTGGATTCTCTATTTACCCTGAATAAATATAAAGTGGAGCAAAACCTGAATTTTCCTCTTTTGAGTGATTTTAATAAGGATGCGTCCACCGCTTTTGACGTTCTTTATGAAACATTCCCATCTTTCGAAATGCACGGTGTAAGTAAAAGAGCCGCATTTGTAATTGACAAAGACGGAATTGTAAAATATGCCGAGATCTGCGCCACACCGGCTGATATCCCGGATTTTGGGGCTATTAAAACTACCCTGGACAGCCTTAACTGATAATTTACCTTGTCACTGAACGATTTTTTTTACACTTAATTTACATAAAACGGTATTTTTACCGTTAACTATTTGATTACAGATATTTTAAAAGAATTCGTTACTTTTACAAGACTGAAAAAAATTATACCTATATTAATTTTATTATTTGGATTAAATTTTACCTCTTTTGCACAAAATAAACCTGGTATCCAGGATGATGCTGCTGCAAAAGTTATTAAGTTTTTCCCAAATCCGGCCACTTCGAATATCAATTTCGAGTTAAAGCAGGGTTATGATAAGTCGTACACACTCCAGTTATTCAATTTCATGGGTAAAAAAGTGTATGAATTGATCCCAACCAGCCAGCGTATCAATCTTTCACTGAACGGTTTTTACCGGGGAGTTTACATTTTTCAGCTACGCGATAAAACCGGCAAGATCATTGATTCTGGCAGGTTCCAGGTGATCAGGTAAGTATTGATCTAATTGCTGTTCGGCGTTCTTCACAATTTTTTTCAAAAGCTATTGTAAAATGCCATTGATCTATCAATGCTGATATTGCTACTTCCCTTCTGAAATTTAGTTTCCACATCAATTGCTACAAAACCTGTACTATCAGGAACTTCAAATAATGCGTATTTTCCTGGTCACGTATGATCGGGTGATCGGCGGACTGTGAATTAAAAACCACCTGGCGTGTTTTTCGCTTGGCGTCTTTGGCCGCCATTGAAATGATGTCCAGGAATAATTCAGGTTTCACCAGGCTGGTACAGCTTGATGTTACTAAAAATCCGCCGGGCTTTACTAATTTAATGCCCCGCAAATTAATCTCCTTATAACCTGCTACTGCTTTGTCGATGCTGCTCCTGCTTTTTGTAAATGACGGCGGATCCAGCATTACCACATCCCACTGCTTTTCTTCCCTGGTTAGTTCTTTTAATGCATCAAATGCGTTTACACACTCAAACCGGCATACATTCTCTACGCCATTAAGTGCTGCATTTTTATTACACATATCAATGGCATTTTGAGAAATATCAAGTCCTATAACGGATTTTGCACCGTAAACGGCGGCACTGATCTCGAAAGATCCGGTGTAACAAAACGCCCCTAATACATCTGCATCTTTTACAATATGTTGTATTGCCCGCCGGTTATCCTGCTGATCCAGGAAATAGCCCGTTTTTTGTCCGTTAACAATATCCACATTAAATTTTATCCCGTTTTCGTTGATAAGTATATTGGTATCAAATTCAGGTGATAAGAACCCTTTTTGCTGCTGCATACCTTCCAATTCCCTGACAGGTACATCGTTGCGTTCGTAAATACCCTTTGGAGAAAATACCTGCTCCAATGCTTTTACAATCGAAGGTTTCCACGCATCGATGCCCAAAGCCAGGGTTTGTATCACAAAATAATCATTGAACTTGTCAATGATCAACTGCGGAATTTCATCCGCTTCGCCGAAAATCAACCTGCAATTTTCCGTATAACCGATCCTTTGCCGGTAATCCCAGGCCTGCTGTATCCTGTTTAAAAAATATTGGTCATTGATGACTTCATTTTTATCTCTCGTAAGCAGCCGGACCATAATCTGCGACTGTGGATTGACATATCCCTGGCCAACATATTTTTTGTCATGCGTGAATACATTGACAATTTCACCCGCCTTTGCAGCCGCATCCAACGCCTTACCCCTGTTTATTTCATTGGCAAAGATCCAGGGGTGGCCATTTTCTACCCGGTTACTGATGTTCTTATTTAGAAAAAGACTTTTCATGCCGCAAAGGTAACTATTGTTAATAGCTGTCAGACAGATTGAAAGTTTAAAGCTTTCTTACTCTAAAAAATTGCCAATTTGGCTGCAAAATAAGGCTTGGCAAAATGTTTGACAATCTTACCTTTGCAAACAATTTTACCCCGCCTTATCCGCTACCACAGTCAGGTAAAGGCTTAATTTTTTATAATTATGGAAGAAAAAGCAACAACCAATAGTCAAAGCCAGGATTTTACAGAAGAAATGCAGGGATTTGCCGATATTAACATTAATTCGGATGCGGATATCCCAGGTGATACCCATTTAAGCAATCCTGGCGCAGGTAACGTCGTCGAGAAATTACAGGCAGAACTTGACGAACAAAAAGATAAGTACATTCGGCTGTTTGCTGAATTTGACAATTTTAAAAGACGCAATGCCAAAGAAAGAGTTGAGTTGATACAGACTGCCGGCAGAGAAGTAATTACCTCTTTACTGGATACCCTGGATGATTGCGATCGTGCAGAAAAACAAATTCAGTCCGGCAACGATCTTCAGCAGATAAAAGAAGGCATCCAGCTCGTATTTGGAAAACTGAGGAACACACTCCAATCGAAGGGTTTGAAAGCAATGGAGAGCATCAACACTGATTTTGACGTAGAAAAACATGAAGCTATTACTGAAATTCCTGCACCAGTGCCAAACCTGGTTGGAAAGGTAGTGGATGACGTACAGAAGGGTTATTATTTGAATGATAAGATCATCCGCTTTGCAAAAGTGGTGGTGGGAAAGTAATTAATTAGCTAATGTGCTAATTTGCTAATGTGCTAACAACACCTGACAGCATATTAGCACATTATCGCATTGGCAATTAGCACATTAGACTATTATGAAGAGAGATTTTTATGAAATATTAGGCGTTTCAAAATCAGCGACGCAGGATGAGATAAAAAAAGCTTACCGCAAGGTGGCCATGCAGTTTCATCCGGACCGTAACCCTGGTGATAAACCTTCTGAGGAAAAATTTAAAGAGGCGGCGGAAGCCTATGAAATATTGAGTGATGCTGATAAAAGAGCTCAATATGATCGTTTCGGGCACAATGCCTTTAGCCAGGGCCGTGGCGGCGGCGGCGGGGGATTTAGTGGTGGTAACATGAATATGGATGATATCTTCAGCCAGTTTGGAGATATTTTCGGAGATGAAAGTCCTTTTGGTAGTTTTTTTGGCGGTAACAGTAACAGGCGCTCTTCAGGCGGGCGCGCACGTGGCGTGAGAGGTAGCAACCTTCGTATAAAAATAAAATTGAATTACGAAGAAATGGCCAAAGGGGCGACCAAAACTGTTAAGGTTAAAAAACACGTAACCTGCGCCACCTGTAGTGGCAGCGGGGCAAAAGATAAAAATAGCGTACAAACCTGCGGCACATGTGGAGGTAGCGGACAAGTGAGAAAGGTGCAAAATACTTTTTTAGGACAGATGCAAACCGTAACGACCTGCCCCACTTGTAATGGGGAAGGCAGTACGATCGCAAATAAATGTACTGCCTGTAAGGGTGAGGGAAGGGTGTATGGCGAGGAAACTGTAACCATAGAAATACCGGCCGGTGTTCAGGAAGGCATGCAGCTTAGCATGAACGGAAAAGGGAACGCAGGAGAAAGAGGTGGCGCAAACGGGGACCTGATTATACTAATTGAGGAAGAGGCGCACGCTGAATTACACAGGGATGGCTTGAATGTAGCATTTGATTTACACCTGTCATTTCCTGAAGCTGTATTCGGTACCAATGTAGAAGTGCCTACCATTGATGGGAAGGCTAAAATAAAAATTCCGCCAGGCACACAAAGCGGTAAAATTTTCCGGTTAAAAGGTAAAGGATTTCCATCTGTTAACAGTTATGAAAAAGGCGACCAGTTAATCCATGTAAATATCTGGACACCGCAAAATGTGAACTCTGAAGAAAAATCAATGTTGGAAAAAATGCAGGATAGTGCAAACTTTCAGCCTAAGCCTGAAAAAGGCGATAAATCATTTTTTGATAAAGTGAGGGAAATGTTTACTTAATCGTCCTTCCTGTTCTTTTTCTTTTTGGGGTACATTTTTTTGGCGATGGTTACCAGGCGCATAAATTCATTTTGCAAATAATCATTGGGGTTGTAAGTGCTTAGGGCAATGGTTTCGATATCGGCCCAATTGGTATTCCCCAAATATCTTGATTGCCTGAGTTTCATTCCAAACATGGCAATGGCTGTAGCGAGTTGAAAATCTTTGTCGATGGCAGTGAATTGTTTGTAGTTATCAACGCAATCAAATTTAATCTCT
>JBDSLD010000314.1:0-12898 GCA_039916545.1 Ferruginibacter sp. | reverse complement strand
AGACCACTAATCTTGTTAAAGGCATTAGAATTTGGGTTTAGCATACAAATTTCTAATGCCTATTTTATTTTTTACCTAACTAAGTTTTCCACTTATACACATCCGGAAAACTTACCGAACTATTGTTTTAATGAACATTCATTCATTTATGGAACGCGTTTAAAAATCTTTAGAAACGGTTGCTATCAAAAAAGTTCTCTAAGTAAAATAAATGTCAGGTCGACAAAAAAATTCCTGATTTTGGAAAAAAATGCCCATTTGCCCTGCGTTTTAGTAGTTTTACGAAGCCTCTTTCCGTAATAGTTTCTATAGCTGGTAGAATTGTTACTACACTAATAGTATTTACTCTGTGACAAAAAAAGGGCGATAATGCTATTGTTTAGTGACCGATTCCTTTGCATCTTTGTATCAGAAAATGATTGAAGATATCCAGTCAGATTCAAGCATCGAAATCCAAAATCCTGAAGAAGAATCAAAAAAGCAAATTGACTCTATGCTGTAAAAAGCGATGATGATTCAAAAAAACAAGATCCAAATCCTAAAGAAGAGCACAAAAAACCAATGTCCGGGTTTATGCTGTAAAAAGCGATGATAATCCAAAAACCAATGTCCAAATCCTAAAGAAGAACAACAAAACCAATGTCCGGATCTATGCTGTAAAAAGCGATGATGATCCAAAAACCAAAAACAAGAACCCAAATCCTAAAGAAGATTCAAAAAACCAATGTCCGGGTCTATGCTGTAAAAGGCGATAATGACTCAAATGAAAACCAACAGTGTCCAATATCCTAGCCTATGCTATAAAAAGCGATGATGGCAAAAAAGACCTAGAAACACTGAAACCAGAATAAATTTTTTGAAATTTTTTTCTGGGAGGTAACCCCTCAAAAAATTGATCCCACAAAACCAGCTTTGGTTGGTTTTAAAAAAGTGCTACTTCCACATACTATGAAAAACCATAGGTGTGGAAGTTTTTATTTTTACTCATTCGCGTAGGTCCTGCAAATAATCATAAGAACCATCATGCAGGCAGGCAACATTTGTGTTTCCGCAGGTAATACCAAGTCCATAAAGCTCGTACACTTTTCCAGTGTGTATTTGTATCACATTCCCAACAGAATTTACTTCCCAACTATATTTATTCTACCGGTATTTTATCCCTGCCGGGATGTAAATACATACAATGAAGAAATTGTAAATTGTAACCGGTTAAATAAAAATAGCCTGTCAAAACTGTCAAATTATTTTTTACCGCTACAGCAGGCCGATGATAACGCAGTTCTATAGAAATATATCTACAACGACGCTGTTTATTTTACGACACAAACTAAAGCGATATAGCTATTGTTTATCGCGCCATTCTTTTGCACCTTTGTTAAAGAAGATCGGGAATAAGAATACAAATTTTTAAATGCCGGACTCAAATTTTAAGACCAATCCAATATCCTGGGACTATGCTGTAAAAAGCGATGATGACTCAAAAACCAAGATCCGAATATCCTGAAGAAGACCAGAAAACCAAATCCCGGGACTATGCTGTAAAAAGCGATGATGTCTCGAAAAACCAAGATCCGAATACCCTGACGAAGACCAGAAAATTAAATCCCGGGACTATGCTGTAAAAGGCGATGATGACCTGAAAACCAACCGTGTCTTATATCCTAAGACTTGCTGTTAAAAGCAATACGGAAGACCAAAACACTGAAGCCAGATAAATCTTTAAAATTTTTCTGGGAGGTAAAACCCTCGAAAATTAATGATCCCAACATCAGCTCCGGCTGATAAAAAACAACTTCCACATGTTATTAAAATTAATAGCTGTGGAAGTTTTTTTGTTGCTGGCTTTGATCAATCAAGGCATTCAATGCGTTATTGAATCGCCCTTCGGCAATCATTTCTTTTCAAATAATAAGAAATGCTGTATTGGCAAAAAATCTCCCTTATAACTTAATTGAAACCCATTGGCTAAAAATTCGCTGCTCAATTGCGCAACTGTGGTTTTGTGAAGTGCCTTAATCGGAACGGCTGGATCTTCGCCACGAAATTCTATTAATAATATTTTTCCGTTCTGCTTCAGTGATGTACGCAAAGCCTGGAGCATCTCATGCGGAAATTCCAATTCGTGGTAAACGTCTACCATAATAGCAAGGTCAATACTGTTAGCCGAAAGGTTTGGGGATACATCAGAACCCTTTATTACTTCCACAATGCTATCCTTCAACAAGGCTTTCTTATCATTCAGTTGAGGGATCATTTCATCCTGTATCTCTACGGCATATACTTTTCCAAGGGGAACCCTCGCCGCCAATTTAAAGCTGTAATAGCCAGTACCTGCCCCAATATCAGCGACGATCCCATCCGTTGCAATATTTATTTTGGAGATCGCAAGATCGGTATTTTCCTCTTTTTGCCGTTCATCCCTTTCCAGCCAGGCACTCCCGGCTGCACCCATTACTGCGGCGATCTCCCGACCCAAATAGAACTTTCCTATCCCATCAACCGACCCCTTTTGCCAGGTGTAAATTGTATCTGTGGCAGGTTTTTCCACCATTGTTTTTTGTTGCGAATTACATTTGGCAAAACAGTTGCTGATAAAAAAAATGATAATTATAAATTTAATTTTCATACGTCTTGTTATTAGTAGTTAAGATAAAGTTAGCAAATAGTGTATTTTATTTTAAAGCTTGCCTTTGCCTGGTATGGTCAAATTTATCTTGTCGCTTTCCCGCAAAAGGTAATAGGCCTTTTCACCCAACGACAATTATACACAACCTTTAGCGCTATAAAAGGTTTAATAATTTTTCAATCCGTTAAAATTTTTATTGCTGTTGGTGCAATGTCCGGGCAATGAAAAATTGCAAATGGATCTGCAAGGGGTTATACAATAGTCATATAAAGCGATCTGCCATACCTGATAAATAATTTCATTTATCAACTGAAAGCCTTTATTTTTAAATACTTTTCACCTAAAAATTTTCAGATGCGGACATTCCTTTTTTTTCTTTCCCTGAACCTTGTGTGCTTAGCAATGACCGCGCAAAATCCCGGGAAAAGAGCCTTAAAACCAGGTGATGTTTACCTGTTGAAATATGTTGAAGATCCCCAGGTTTCTCCTGATGGAAAATGGGTGGTCTATACCGTTAGCAGCGTGGATACAGTTAAAGATCAACGCAACAGCGATATCTGGATGGTAAGCTGGGATGGCGTAGAAACGGTGCAGCTTACCAGTAGCCCGGATGGAGAATACGCGCCTCGCTGGAGCCCCGATGGAAAATACATTTCTTTTATTTCTGAACGGGACGGCGAAAAAGCAGCCCAGGTCTGGGTAATGGACAGAAGGGGCGGAGAGGGCAAAAAGATCACCAGCCTGAAAGGCGACCTTGATGAATATGAATGGAGCCGGGATGGCAAAAAGATTGTCATGAGTGTGAAAGATGAAGATTTTTCAGATACCGCCAAATCAAAAACGAAAGCCCCGTTTGTAATGGATCGCTATCATTTTAAACAAGACCGTGAAGGCTGGATAGGGAACAGGCATACTCATTTATATGTTTTTAATATCGATACAAAAAAGACAGATACACTAACAAAAGGGAATTTTGATGAAGGTTCGCCCACCTGGAGCCCCGATGGAAAACAGGTGGCCTTTGTAAGCAACCGTTCCACCGACCCGGATAAGAACGACAATGCGGATATCTGGGTAATGGATGCAACCAATGGCGCTATAATAAAGCAGTTGACAACATGGGCTGGTACTGATCAAAATCCCCGGTGGAGCCCCGATGGAAAATGGATCGCTTACACCAGCTCTTCCAGCGAACAACTATTTACGATGTATGGCCAAAATAAGATTTCCGTTGTACCGGCTGCAGGAGGGACTATCCGCGCATTGGCCGCAACACTGGATCGCCCGGTAAGCGATATTCAATGGACAACAGACGGTCAGCACATTACCTTTTTAGCGGAGGACGACCGCAAGCAATACATTGCAAAAGTGAATGTTGCCAATAACACGGTAGAAACTATTGCCGCCGGTGAAAGAAGTTTTATAAACATCGAAAATGTGCCAGGCGCTGATGCATTAGTAGCGGCTATGAGCGATCCTCAAATGCCACCTGAATTATATGCGATCGAAAATAATAACACCAGGCGGTTAACACATGTGCAGGACTCATTTGTTAATTCGATTCAATTTGCGAAAGTAGAAGGCTTTACCTCTACCAGTAAAGATGGCACGAAGGTTTCCAACATTTTATATCTTCCGGTAACAGCTGTTCCGGGACAGAAATTACCACTGATACTTTTTATACATGGGGGACCTGTTGGACAGGACGACTACGAATTCGACTTGTACAGGCAGGTGCTCGCAGCAGGCGGTTACGCGGTGGCGGGTGTAAATTACAGGGGTAGCAGCGGCCGGGGCATCGACTATACCAAAGCGATTTATGCTGACTGGGGCAATAAGGAAGTGATAGATATTTTGGGAGCGGCCGACTATCTCGTAAAAAAGGGTATTGCGGATGAAAAGAATATGGGTATCGGGGGATGGAGCTATGGGGGAATACTGACCAACTATACTATTGCAACGGACACTCGTTTTAAGGCTGCCGCAAGTGGCGCCGGTAGCTCCTTACAATTAAGCATGTACGGCGTGGACCAATATGTAACACAGTATGAAACCGAACTGGGCGCTCCCTGGAAAAATCCAAAAAAATGGATGGATATCTCTTATCCGTTCTTCAAAGCGGATAAGATCAAAACACCGACCATGTTCATGGCCAGCGAAAAAGATTTTAACGTACCCAGTGCCGGTGCGGAGCAAATGTACCAGGCTTTGCGGTCGCTGGGCGTACCAACGCAACTGATCATTTACCCCGGCCAGTTTCACGGCATCAGTAAGCCATCTTACCAGGTGGACAGGTTGGACAGGTATTTGAAATGGTTTGGGAAATATTTGAAATAAGGAGCGTGAAGATTATAGGGGCATGCTGCGGTTCCTGTGGTTCTCTCCGTGATACATGATAAGACCTTATTAATTTTTGGTCGTCCCGGCACGCCGTACTGCGAATTTTATTTGCATCCAATAAGATACTTTTCAGAAGATTGCTAAAAGCGAAAACCTCACCCGTGTTAACACCTGTGAGGTTTGGGTTATTGCTTTTCGATGCTATATATTGGCTCCTTCCTCACTTTCAAAAATCTATCCCGTATTTTTAAAAATGGCTTTTCAATAATTTTATTCAGCAGGAAAGCTGCCAGCAGGCATGCTATGATGCAAAGCAAAAACATTCCGTTGCTATCCCCGGCAATATTGAATTTTTCGAGTTGTTGTTGCGTAATGTGTATGATAAATTTATGGGTAAGATAAATCCCGTAGGACAAACTGGCAATGGTAGTTGTAATCCGTGAACTCACCTTATATAAAAAGCCGGAAGGGCTGATAGCACCCATTACTAATAAGCCATATCCAATGCTTACCAGGGGAAAACCAAATACAGATGCTTCAAAACTTCTTTCATCCAAACATAAAAAATAAGCTACGGTCAATATACAAATACCGGGTAATAAAATTAAGTTCCCCCACTTCATTATGCGCTTCATTACTATCGGAAAATATTGACAAGCCGCAGCAAGTCCAACGCCCGTTAAAAGTCCGTCAAGCCTGCAATAGGTGGGATAATAGATTGCAGTATACCAACGCCTCCAAACAGCTTCGTCATCGATAAATGGTAGTACTAAATGATCATAACAATAAAGCCTTACAAGAAAACCTGACAAAAATAAAATGATCAATAGCCACGCACCCCATTTTATGCTATTTAAAGATATCAATGCGAAAAGGGCCAGGGGTAATATTACATAGAATTGTTCTTCGATACACAATGACCATGCCTGCGAAAAAGTGCCTTGCGTACGCAGGTCGAGTCCGAGGTTTTGCGTGAAAGTTAAATATTTCCAGGCCGGTGCAAGTGCTTCCCGTTCTCTTACAAACGGTAAGAAAAAATAAATGGCTACAACAATTAAATAAGCTGGTATTATCCTGAAAAAACGCTTGATAAAAAACGTTTTAAATGATATGGTGTTATATCTTTCAATTTCTTTAAAAAGATGTGAGGCAATCAAATAGCCACTTAGCACAAAGAAAAGATCCACGCCTGTCCAGCCAAATTTGCTAATTAAATTTACCCATTCTGGATGTATAAACAGTCTGCCATAATGATATAGAAAAACAATGGTTATCGCGAAGGCCCTTAAATGATCAAGGCCGTGAAGTGTATGATTGGTTATGGAGTTATTTTGCCGGGCCGGTATTTTGATCATGTTTATCCCTCTTCGATTTAAATCTTTTAAAAGTCTGCAGCAACAATAGCAGCCACTGTTTCGGCACAGCCAAAAGCCAGTGTAAATCCGCTGCCACCATGACCATAATTATGAATGATGTTTTTGTTTTTTTCCCGCTCCAGCCTTACTTCCGCGCGGTAGGGCCTTATCCCGGCCCAGCTCCCTGTTACCTGCTGTTTTTTTAAAACAGGAAATACTTCGTATGCATTTTTTAGCAGCTGTTCAATCGTAGCAGGTTCGGTAAATGCTGTTTCAATTCCCGGCTCATAAGTACCGCCTACAATAATGGCATCTTTTCTCGGAACAATATACAATGGCTTTTCATTATCAAGGTAGATCGGCATACCTGTCAATGGTTCCAATAGTGCCACCTGGCCCCTTACCGGGATCACATTTTCGTCTTTGCATAATTTTCTTGCACCCAATGCACTGCAATTGATCACTACATCGTAATGACTGGTTAGTTCCTCCAGTTCGTAGATTTCTTGTTCAATAATTGTTACGCCTTTTTTTACCAGGTCTTCCTGTAACCAGGGCAGAAATATTTGCGTTTCAATAAGTGGAACGGTAATATCATAAGCTTCAATTATGCCGGGCGGCAGTTCCTGTTGCTTCATCTGCCGGTAAGATCCTTTCGGCATAAAATCTATCCATGTTGTTTCAGCTTCAGTGGTGCCCGTCCCCAATACTTTAATCAGTTGCCGGAAGCTAACGCCTGTCTCAGGCTGTTCTGCGAATGCTTTATAATATTGATAACTTATATTGCACCATTCAATACCTCTTTTATCATTTCTGATGTGGTAAGGGAACCAGAACGCAGCAGCTTTATTGGAAGTGATGTTGGGAGAAAAAGCAGCGGCGCAAATTGTCAGGTGATGGTTTTTACCGGCCAGCAGGCAGGCCGTCGACATGCCGCTGATGCCTGCGCCGATTATTATAATATTTTTACTCATTTATATATGTGCGTTAAAATTATACATTTTAATCAAGACAGTTTTAGGTGAATTCCAGTTTGTTGCTTCTTTAAGCTTTGATCGGTGGGCCAACACCTAAAAATCAAGAAACAGGTATAGTATTAGCTTATGAATAATTCCGAACTTTTGAAATTTATACTGTAATTATTAACTGATGAAATATAAAACAACCGCAACGAATGAAAGCAGATCAAAGGAAAAACGGACCGAAGGAACTCTTTGAAATGCTTCCACAAGCGATAACATCCTTAAAGAGAAATTTAATTGAACCGATTTTTGGAGACAACGGAAACGAAAAATACGCCGGTGAACGACCTCCGCTTCGTTCCGAATTATTCACCGAAGAGCAACTTGAAAACCACGCCAGGGGGCTTGCAGCAAGGCATATTTTAATTTCTGAGCATCCGTCGGAGCAATTATTAAAGCGCCTGGCGGAGAATGAAAAAATTTTATTAGAGGTTCATGCCCTCCTTACAGAGGTCGTAAAGGAAAATAACCGGATCGCGCCGGCAGGCGAATGGCTGCTGGATAATTTTTTCCTGATCGAAGAGCAGATCTATACCGGTAAAAAGCATTTACCCAAAGGATATAGTAAAGGATTGCCACAGCTTTCTAAAGGCAAATCCGCCGGTTTACCGCGTGTTTATGACATCGCTGTGGAAATTATTTCCCACAGCGACGGCCATGTCGACCTGAATAGCCTGGTCAGTTTTGTAAATGCTTATCAAACCACTACCTATTTAAAATTAGGCGAATTATGGGCCATTCCAATTATGCTCCGGCTGGCGCTGATTGAAAACTTACGCAGGCTGTCTATCCAGATCGCTGTAGATATCAATCATAAACTGATTGCCGGGCAATGGGCCGATAAAATGCTGGAAGCTGTTGAAAAAGATCCGAAAAATTTGGTGTTGGTGATTGCAGATATGGCGAGGTCCGAGCCTCCTATGGAAAGTTCCTTCGTGGCGGAACTGACAAGGCGTTTACAGGAAAAAGGAAGCTCTGTTACCTTACCGCTTACCTGGATGGAACAGACCTTATCTGAAAACGGTTTGACAAGCAGTGAACTCGTGCAGCAGGAAAATCAAAAGCAGGCTGCCGACCAGGTGTCGATCAGTAACAGCATTAGCAGTCTTCGTTTTTTAAGCAATACCAATTGGCGGGATTTTGTAGAAAGCACCAGTATCGTAGAACAAACACTTAGCGGCGATATCGATGGTATATATGCGCGCATGGATTTTCATACGCGTGACAATTATCGGCATACCGTAGAAAAGATTGCCAAAAACAGTGATTTATCCGAGCAGGAAGTAGCTGCCATGGCCATTCAGTTTGCGAGGGATAGTCATGAAAAAAATAATGATGCCCGGTTATCCCATGTGGGTTATTACCTGGTTAGTAAGGGCCTTTCCCAGGTACAAAAACAAGCGAAGGCCAAGATATCCAAATTCGATTATTGCAGGGATTTTACCAATAAATTTCCATTGGTGGTTTATTTGGGAGGAACAGTAATTTTCACGGCCCTGTTCTCCTGGGCGCTGTTTGCCAGGGCTTATTATGATGGGCTAAGTAAAATAGCGTTGGTATTATTAAGTATCGTCATCTTTTTTGCAACCAGTCGCCTGGCTGTTTCTATCGTAAACTGGATCAGTACCATTTTGGCGAGGCCGCACCTGTTGCCGCGCATGAATTATTCAAAAGGTATCCCTGAGCAATACCGGACAATGGTAGTGATCCCAACCATGCTTAGCAACTTATCCGTAATCGATGAATTGATCGAAGGGCTTGAGGTAAGGTTTCTCGCCAACAGGGATGTCAATTTATATTATGCCTTGTTAACCGATTTTAAAGACGCGTCGGCTGAAACACTTCCTGAAGATGAGCAGTTACTGCAGGAAGCCAAAAAGAAGGTCATCGGCCTGAATAAAAAATATGGCAGGAATACCAACGATACCTTTTTTCTTTTTCACCGGCCCAGGAAATGGAACAGCCATGATAAACTCTGGATGGGATATGAAAGAAAAAGAGGAAAGCTGGAAGAGTTCAATGAACTGGTTCGGGGCAGGGGGAAAGAAAATTTCTCGCTGGTAGTTGGCGAAGAAGAAATATATACGAGGATAAAATATGTCATTACGCTGGATACGGATACGCAGTTGCCACGTGATACCGCCTGGAAAATGGTAGCGACCCTGGCGCATCCGCTTAACCATGCCCTTTACAAAGAAAAGAAGGGCCGAGTTACAGATGGCTATTCTATTCTCCAGCCAAGGGTTTCCAATAGTTTGCCGGATAGCAATAGTTCCATATATGCGCGCATACATGGCAATGAACCCGGCACCGATCCATATACAAGGGCCACATCCGATGTGTACCAGGATCTTTTTAAGGAAGGGTCTTTTATCGGAAAAGGTATTTATGACATAGACGCGTTTGAGCAGGCGGTGAAGAATAAATTTCCGCCAAACCGCATATTGAGCCACGACCTGCTGGAAGGTTGTTATGCCCGTTCCGGCCTTATTTCCGATGTGCAATTATACGAGGCTTACCCCACCCGCTACCTTACCGACATGAAAAGAAGGCACCGGTGGATCCGCGGAGACTGGCAGATTGCAAGCTGGGTATTGCCCCTGGTACCAAAGGGCCTGCGCAAAAATCCATTGTCATTATTTAGCAGGTGGAAAATATTTGATAACCTCCGGCGCAGCATTGTACCCATGTGCCTGTTGCTCTTGTTTATTTTTGGCTGGGTAATTTCGCCCGTGCCCTGGTTTTGGACCCTGGCCGTTACCCTGATCATCATAATGCCGTCCATTGTAAATTTTATTTGGGAACTGTGCTGGAAACCTGCTGATGTAATTTTTGTTCAACACCTTATCTACACGCTCAAAGGCGCGAGCAATCATTTTATACAGCACCTGCTGGATCTTGTTTGCCTCCCATACGAAGTATATTCCAACACCGATGCCATTCTCCGAACCCTTTGGAGAATCGTCATTACAAAAAGAAACCTGCTGCAATGGAACCCGTTTAGCCAAAACCAGCAAAAGAAAGAAGGGATTGATCAGTCTTTTTTTACCATGTGGTTTGCACCTTTTTTTTCGCTCGCGGTTTTCGTGTACCTGGTTATTTATAAGTCTCCAATTACCTTACTGATAGCGCTTCCGATATTGATCCTCTGGATAGCATCGCCACTGATTGCGTGGTGGGCGAGCCATTCTTTTAAAGGGAAAAAAGACCAGCTTTCAGCAACAGAAAACTTGTACCTGCGAAAACTGGGACGAAAGATCTGGGGATTTTTTGAAAATTTTGTTGGTGAAGAAGATAACTGGCTACCCCCTGATAATTACCAGCAGGATCCTGTAGACAGAATCGCGCACCGCACCTCACCTACCAATATAGGCCTTGCCCTGTTATGTAATTTAACGGCCTACGACTTTGGATATATCGGCCCAAGGCAAATGGTGGACCGTACCAGCGGCACAATCAATACCCTGTTAAGAATGGAGCGCTACCGCGGGCATTTGTACAACTGGTATGATACCAAAACTTTAATGCCGCTCATACCAAGGTATATTTCCACGGTCGATAGCGGTAATCTTGCCGGCCATTTGGTAACGTTGAAACAAGGCTTACTGGACGTGCCCGACAAAGAAATAATTTCCTCCTGCGTATTTGAAGGTTTATCTGACACCATTGGTTTATTAATTGATGAGTATGGTCGTTCAGAAGCGCTTCAGCAATTCCAGGAAGAATTGCAGGATATTATCCAGTCGGGCGTAAGGAACCTGGAAGAGGCAAAAGACTTTATCGATGAACTGGAACAATCTTTTGCGGAAGTAAACGAGCAACTGAAAACGGACGCAACGACGGATGCCGGATGGTGGTCGCAGAAGATCAGTTTACAGATCCAACAGGTAAAGTATGAGTTGATAACAATGGTACCATGGATATTAATGCCAAAGGTTCCGGCAAAATTTGAATCTTTAATTGCTCTCTTACCAGCAATACCCACCAGCAGGGAACTTTCAAAAATTGAGGAAAGTTTACTGCACAGTATTATCAGTTTTTATTCGCCCGGAAACAGCGCAGTGGAAAACGACTGGCTAAATAATTTCCGCGCGCATATTACTGAGTCTGGCCGCCGGGCAAAGGAACTGTTGCTTACGGTAGAACAATTATCGTTAAAATGCACGGAACTGGCTGATATGGAATATGATTTTCTGTACGACAGGGCACAGCACTTATTATCCATCGGTTATAATGTGGATGAGCAAAGACGGGATAATAGTTTTTATGACCTGTTGGCTTCTGAAGCAAGGCTTACCACTTTTGTGGCGATCGCACAGGGGAAATTGCCACAGGAAAGCTGGTTCTCCTTAGGCAGGCAACTGACAAATATGGGTACCACGCCCATCCTCATATCCTGGAGCGGATCGATGTTCGAATACCTGATGCCTTTACTGGTGATGCCTACTTACGGCAACACTTTGCTCGATCAGACCAACAAGGCGATCGTACAAAAGCAAATAGAGTATGGCAAAAAAAGGGGTGTTCCATGGGGCATCTCCGAATCTGGTTACAATATGGTGGATACCAGCCTTAACTATCAATACCGGGCTTTTGGAGTACCTGGACTCGGGTTGAAAAGAGGCTTGAGCGAGGACCTGGTTATCTCACCTTACTCCACCATTATGGCTTTGATGGTGGCGCCTGAAGATGCTTATCAAAATCTCCAGTCATTAAAAGACAATGGGTTTGAAAGCAAATATGGTTTCTTCGAGGCCATCGATTATACGCCATCCCGCTTGTCGAGGAAACAAAACCATGCAGTGATACAATCCTACATGGCCCATCACCAGGGAATGAGCTTTTTATCTCTTTCCTACCTGTTGCTCGACAGGCCGATGCAAAGCCGGTTTGAAGCGGATGTGGAAATGAAATCGACATTATTATTACTGCAGGAAAAAGTCCCGAGGGTTGCCACTTTCTATTCACCGGGCGTACATGCGGAAGACATCGGCTCCATGCCTTACCAGGATAATTCCATGCGGGTGATCAACACGCCCAACACGGTTATTCCTGAAGTTGAATTATTATCCAACGGCCGGTACCACGTTATGGTAACCAATTCCGGTGGCGGCTACAGCAAATGGAAAAATATTGCGGTTACGCGCTGGCGTGAGGATAGTACCTGTGACGACCGGGGAACCTTCTGTTACATCCGCGACCTTGATACCAACGCATATTGGTCAACTTCTTTTCAGCCAACATTGCAACAGGGCGAAAATTATGAAGCAGTCTTCACACAGGGACGGGCAGAGTTTCGTCGCCGCGACCTGTCATTGGATACGCATACAGAGATTGTTGTTTCACCGGAAGATGATATCGAGTTACGGAGGGTGCACATCACCAACCGGTCGAGAAAGAGAAGAACGATCGAAATAACCAGCTACGCGGAAGTAGTAATGACCTCGGCGATGGCAGACGAACTTCATCCGGCATTCAGCAACCTTTTTGTGCAAACAGAGATCAACCAGCAACGGCATGCGATCATGTGTACCAGGAGGCCGCGTTCGGTGGAT
>JBDSLD010000313.1:0-7818 GCA_039916545.1 Ferruginibacter sp. | reverse complement strand
GCCTGGTGATTGTGGTGCGTTTACTAAATAATATATCTCAAATAATAATGGCTATACCTCAGGCGCAGGACTACGTCCTGTGTCTTCTTCGTTACTGCTGCTGTAAGTTTAAAAATATTTGCAAAATAAATTAACTATTTAGGAAGCATCTAGTAGTGACAAGGAAGACCGGACGGAGTCCTGTGCCTGGTGATTGTGCTGCGTTTACTAAACAATATGTCTCAATAATAATGGCCATACATCAGGCGCAGGACTCCGTCCTGTGTCTTCTTCGTTAATACTGCTATAAGCTCAAACTATATAAAAAAATCCTTCCGTCATGGCAACGGCACCCTTGCTTTTGATACCGCTTCTTTCCACAGAAAAAGTTCCGGGTAGACCCTTTTAGTATCATCCGGCAGTTGCTCAATTATTTCATTGGCGGCAATTTCAAATGATTGCGCTCCTTCACTTTCAGGAGCAGTTTGAATGGTAGCACCCAACGCCGTTTGTACAAAAATGGGCGTAGTGGGGGGCTGCGGCGGCGCCCAGGGAACATCATTGTTCAGCGCTTCCGAAATACTGGCGATCCCTTGTTCGTGACGCGACTTTACTGTTTCAGAAACATGATTTCCGGGTGCAAATTTTTCCGACAGAAAATGAAGTACCGACGTATGATCGAACAATGAATGACATACAGTGCCAGGCTTTACAAAAGGGGAGGCAATGATAGCAGGCACCCTTGGGCCAAGGCTTGCAAAAGTAAACGGTGTATCGGCTTTGGTTTGATAGGAGATCGCCGGCGGCGGCACATGATCATAAAAGCCGCCGTGCTCATCATAATAAGTTATCATTACCGTGCTTTCCCACTTTTTAGTATTTCCTGTCAGTGCCCGGTAGGTGTTCCTTAACAGTTCTTCTCCCCACCCGATCGCCAAAGGTGCATGGTTATCATTTGGCCTGCCGGATGATCCGATATGCGGCGAATCCTGGTAAGCAGGCTCAATGATGATCACCTGCGGAGCAGTTTCTTCAGGTTCATTTAAAATATCGGAGGCCAGGTTCGAATATCTCCTGAAATTACTGCCAAAAATATAATGCCAAAGCCTGGGGTACAACACAAAAAAAGATAGTCCATCGTGGTAAACTCGCCAGCGTATTCCCGCCTTTGTCATCCAGTCAAAAATACTGTCATCCATATTTATAAGGGCCGGGCGGGTAGCATGATTTTTTGTATCGCCGAAAAATGCCATTGTTTTATTAGGCTGCGTGCTGGTAGGGATAGGAGTGAACCAACGGTCACAAACACAAAATGAATTCGCCAAAAAACTTGACACCGGCGCCTGCGTCGATTTAAAAAAACCCATCGGCTGACACTGGGTGTTTGGTGGCAGCCCGGTTTTCTCCGCGTAAGACTCCACGAATCCCGACATGGTAAATTTTCCGGTTACACCGGATTTCGCCAGCTGGATATCGATCTCATTAAATTCATGAGGCAGATCCACTGCCAGTTGAGTATCGCCCTTCATTGAATAGGCGTTATAGGTATCTCCTTTATAAATATTGTTGAAATTGCTCAATGGCGATTTCAGGCCATCAACATCATTATTTATTTTTTCAAAACTGAGGTGGCCAAGCATGTGATCGAATGACCTGTTCTCGAACATAAGCAATACCACCGTTTTTACTTTATCCAGGACATTTGCCATTTTATCTTCTTTTATAAATAATTACTGCATTTATTTGAAGCCGTTCCGGTAACAGGGAATGGTCTGCTTTTTCAGCGGGCGTCAGCAACGACTTAAATACCCACTTTCCTTCAACCGGAGTTCCGGCAAAATTGTTGGAGGGGGCTCCGTCTTTATCCGGTGAACCGGTACGGTTAAAATGACTTACTTCCAAATGCCTGGCTGAAGCATTGGAAACAGTGGATATCTCGAAACGATCACCCCAAACGCCCGGATTTTTATCCCCCTCCGCGATCAATGTATCTCCACTGAGCCTGGTACTAAAAGTAATGGATGTAGTGGAGGAAGCAGGAAGTACTTCTATTTGAACCACCTGGTTAACTTCCTTTTTTCCTTTTTGAACAACAAGTTTCATCTCTAACACCTTACCACCGGAATCCGGCAATTCAGCTTCATGAACCAGTAAGGTAGGTTTCCCTTTCACATCCCAATTAACTTTTAGCGTATCATCAGCCGTCATTCTTCTTACTGTCACAGTATCATGTGTTGTTACTTTAAAAGAATGGATCACCGGCTTGCACGACGGCACATAAAGGGTTGAGGAAAGCAGCAGTAAGAATATAAAAGCAGGACCGGCAGAGAATTTTTTTCTAAGCATATATTGACCATTTCCTAATAAGAAATATAAAATTGCCGATGAAAAATAATAGCAGGCTTAACCGGCAATTAAGATAGCCAGATTTTTTGGTATATCAATATTGTATAAAGTCAAAGTGCATTTAATACTACCTGTGGCGGACCTTTTACAAAGTATATTTCAAAAAATAATACCGATATGAGCTGTGGCATTTTTCTGTAATGTAAATTAGCCGTTCACAAATTATTTTTATGAAAAACTACCTGTTATTTTTTTTCTTTATATTATTACTACAGCATGGAAAAGCGCAAACGGGAATAGCGGTACCGTCAATGGCAACATCAGATAATCTAATAAAAAATTTCCTTTCCTTATACAACATACCGGGGGCGACCGTAGCCATTGCCAAAGATGGAAAGATCGTGTATATGCGCGCCTTTGGTTTTTCGGACATTGCGAAAACGATACCGACACAGCCGAATAACCTTTTTCGCATCGCCAGCCTTTCTAAACAGATCACTTCGATCGCGATCATGAAGATGATGGAGAACGGCCAGTTGTCAATGTCGTCCAAAGTTTTCGGGCCAGGTGGCATATTGCAAAATCACCCGGTTTTTTCGACCGCCAATATTACCGATCCACGTATTTATGATATCACGGTGCAAAACCTGTTGGAGCATAGCGGGGGCTGGAACAGGGACCTTAACTGCAATCCAAATCCAACCACGCCTTACCCCTACTACCTGGCCGGCTGTGACCCAATTTCTTTTCCACTCAGGGTTGCCATGCTGACCGGCACCACCAACCCGGTTACCGAAAATGCCCTGATCAAATTTCTGTTGGAAAAAGGGCTTGATTTCGCACCCGGCACCAGTTCTAATTATTCCAATATTGGATATCTTATGCTTGGTGCGATCATCGAGCAGATCTCCGGCTTATCTTATGAAGCCTATGTGCAGAGCAATATCCTGGCACCGTTGGGTATCTTTGATATGCACATCGGTAAAAATCTGTTGAGTGAAAAATTCGAAAGAGAAGGCGAATATGTGGGCAATGGCTACACTACGCTGTCCTGCTATAATACGGGCCAGTACGTGCCATGGGAATATGGCGGATTTAACCTGAATGCAATGGATGCGCATGGTGGATGGATCGCATCCTCCAGGGATATGCTAAAGTTGTTGACCGCAGTGGACGCTTTTAACACCAAGCCCGATATACTGCTTCCTGCAACCATCGCAACCATGGTTACGCCTTCTGTTACCGATGCTTATTATGCAAAAGGCTGGTCGGTAAACCCGTATAATAATTGGTGGCATACAGGCGCCCTCGATGGAACAGCAAGTGAACAGGTGCGTACCTCCGGCGGGTATACCTGGATAATCATTTTGAATAAACGCAATATTACCAGTAACAATTTCTGGAGCGATCTGGATAACCTTGGCTGGAACTGTATTGGGGCCACCACCACTTATCCAACTTTCGACCTCATGGCTTCACCGACGGTAAATGCTTCCGGCCTTAGTTTTTCAAATGTTACGGCTACTACTGTTACAGTAAACTGGACAAATGGCAACGGTGGCGGCCGTATGCTGGTGGTAAAGCCAGATTCTGCTGTCAACGCATTCCCTCTTGACGGGAATGATTATACGGGCAATGCATCGCTTGGCGCAGGCATGGCTATAGGAAATAATAATTACATCGCCTACAATGGTACGGGCAACAGCTTAACGGTTACAGGCCTTACTGCTGGTAAATCCTATCATTTTAGGGTGATAGAATACAATAAAAATACCGTTACGGGCAATAACGCATTGTACCTGCTCGGTAATAACCCGGTTAGCAATGTAAGGGCGGGCATAACCTATTATTTTACAGGAAATGGTAATTGGAACAATACAGCCAACTGGACCAATGGATTGATCCCACCTGCTATCGTTCCATCAGGCCAAAATATTATTGTAAATCCCGCGGCAGGCGGCGAATGCATATTGAATATCAACCTTACCGTTTCTGCAGGTGCCTCGCTAACAGTTGAGCCAGGCAAAAAATTTCGAATACCAGGAAATCTTACGGTTCAATAAATCGTTGGTAAAAATTGGTTGATTTTAGGCTACTGTTTTGATGTCCGGGTGGGCAGTGACAAATACTCTGGTGAATAACAGGTCTTCCCGGCACGCCGGGGAAGTGCTGTGAAACACACTAAAGAAAATATCAAAATTATGTGCTAACTATATCCATTGGGCGCAGGATGATTTAACGTATACCAAGGGCATTTAAAAATAATGCGTTGTTTAATCTTTTTTTTATTAATTTGTTTATCTAAAAAACTTATATATGAAAAAGGTAATTGTAATAATGACAATTTGTTTGTCAGTTTTTTCTTTTTTAGTCCCGCTTTCAAGTTATGCACAGGCCTTAACTTCTAACGAAATTAAGGAGCAACTGGTAAAAGAATGGGAACGGGCAAAAGCCTACACCATTGATTATCTTAATAAGATGCCTGCCGATAAATATTCATTTAAAGCGGTCGACAGCATTCGCAGCTTTGCCCAACAAATGCTGCACCTTTCGCAGGGCAATGTAGGTTTGATGTCAGCTGCGGTAGATCAAAAACCTCCGGCTTATGGCGAGGCAGACCTGGAACATAGTCCTGGTGCGCAGAAAAAAGATTCTGTAATGTACTATGTTACCTCCAGCTATGATTACTGCATAGGTGTCGTGAAAAATACAGATGTAAATAAATGGGGTGAACAAAAAGATTTTTTTGGTATGAAAGTAACCAGGTTTGCACTAATGATAAAAACATTCGAGCACCAGACCCATCACCGTGGCCAAACCACCATATACATACGCCTGCTTGGGATCCGGCCGCCAGAAGAACGTTTGTTCTGATAAATTGCAACCAGCGCTTTTGAGGCTGAGAATGTAAAAAAATGCTTTAAAAGCTACGTTTAAAAACAGTGGTGAAGAACCGGCAGGAGTAGTATTTCTCAAAGCAATTAATTCGATACGGTGTAATCGGGCAGCTCGGTTTGTGTTGATAAAAACTGAAATCCGATAAAGGTTTTGTGTTGCATATTTAATTTATTTGGATTAACTTAACCCTTCGTTTCAAAATATTTATCCCGCCGGCAATGCGCTACCTGGTACACCTATATTAATTTCCTGCCGTGGATGATTATTTTACCTGGCTCAATCATTTTAAAATAATTGGGCTGATCGTTGCCAAATTTTAATAGATTTTAAATAGTAAAAAATTCAAATGGACATTAAACTTACGTTCGATGGTGATGAGCCGGTACAAAGCGCCGTGGCATTCAAATCATTTGTAGATGAACACCGCTTAAGCGGGATCGAAAGCCTGGAAGTGGAGCAGGAACCGGGAAAACCAGGTGACCAGGGCATTGGTAAATTTCTTGGTTCAATTATTACATCGATCACAGGCAGCTCTGAAACGGTAAAGGGCCTGGTAAGTGTAATCAGTAAGTTTTTAGAATTGTTTGACGGACGATTAATAATGGAAGATGGCAAAGGCGGTAAAGTTGTTATCCCGGGTGGTAAAAAATTAAGTGCTGACCAGATAGAAAGTATTGCAATCAATTTTATAAAGTGAAAGGAGTCTTTTCATGACACTAGACCATTCCCATACTAAAGTTATTTTAATCGGAAATAGCGCCTACCCTTATTGGCCAAAGGGCGATATTAAAAATATCGAGGTCAATCTTGATAAGCTGAAAGAAATATTTTGCAATGCAGACCTGATGGGTATAAAAAACCCGGGTAATATTTACGAGTTGCATAATAACAGTAAGCTGGAAATTCAGCTAAAAGTAAAAGATATCACTAAAAATTGTACGCCGGAGGATACGCTTATAATTTACTACGCCGGCCATGGGTTACTTGACATTGAAAATCTGAAGACACTTTATCTTGCAACCAACGATACCAGGATCGATGATAAAAAACTGACCTGCATCCCTTCAGAAGACCTGAAAGAGCCCCTGATAAAATGCAAGGCTGGTAACAAAATAATGATCCTTGATTGCTGTTATGCTACAAAGGCGGCCGGTCTGCAATCTGACGCAGCCTCCCTGGGTGCGAGTTACTGGGGAAATACCGAAGGCGTTTACTTTATTATGTCATCTGATGCCGATGAGCCATCGCGCTTTGATCCTGACAACAATACTATCCCGACTTTTTTTACGCAAAAATTAATACAGACCATTTCGGAAGGCACGAATGTGAGCCAGGAGATCCGAACGCTTGATGATGTGTTTAATTCGATGAAGCAAAAGTGGGATAAAAAGATAGCGCCTGAGCCAAGCAACTTATCTTTTAAAGAAATTGGCCACATGCCATTTTGCTATAACCGTTACAAATTAGAAAGTATTATTTCAGTTCAAAGTCCGGATGATACGATTTGGAGTGAAATTGAAAAAAATCCTAATTACGATGACCTCACGCGATATATAACCGCATACCCTGAATTCAGGAAACGAGCCTTGAATTTATGGTCTAAAATGAAAAGGGATTTTGAGGACCTGAATAAGGTGCTTGCCAAACAATCCTTCGATGACCTCAACAACTTTATCCAGGAAAGGAACCTGGTGGCGCCCGCTCTAAAAGCTGCTTTGGCCAACCTGAAAACTATAAGCCTGGAGTCGAGGAGCCCCTTACAAAATAAACCTGAACGAAGGACAAGAGCAGGATCAAAAGATAAAATTGGCAATGCAGCTTCCAGTGCTGTCAGCCAGGGAGCAAATAAACCTCAACTAATCTAAAATAATTGCAATTTGATCGGATGTAGCAAAATAACCGGGCGATAAAACATGACTGATACAAAAGTAAATATTCCAACCGAACCGGTCAATACTCCGGACAATCAGCTGCAGGACCTTTTCCAGGACCTGATGGAACACGCAAAAATTGAATATGAAAAAAATGATTTTGCAGCCGCCATCCTTTTCCTTGACCAGGTGATCGCTTCTAACCCGGATTCGGCAGATGCATTTAACAACAGGGGGCTGGTAAAAACCGCCATGGAAAATTACCCGGAGGCTATTGACGACCTGACCAAAGCGATAACATTGGCGCCTGAATTCTATATTGCTTTTCTCAACCGCGGCATTGTCTATTTTAATTCTGGTGACTATCAAAAAGCGATCGACGATTTTAGTAAAGTGGTTGGGTTTAATCCTGAAAATACGTTGGCCTATTCTTACCTCGGTATTTCGTATGGCAATATTGGCAACTTTGAAGCGTCTATAAAAAACCTGGATAAGACCATTGAACTGGAGCCTGAGTTTGCGACACACTATTTCAACAGGGCCTATTACAATGACCTGACCGGGAAAAAACAAGAGGCGCTGATTGATTATAACGAAGTGATCCGTTTAGATAATTCGAACGCAGATGCCCATCTTAACCGTGGATTAATTTATCAATTTTGGGACAGGTACCAGGAGGCCATAACTGATTATACAACAGCTATTGAACTTAGGCCGGAATTTT
>JBDSLD010000312.1:0-17693 GCA_039916545.1 Ferruginibacter sp. | reverse complement strand
AAACAACCGTCAAATAGAAATAGATAAGATATTGGATAAGATAAATAAAAACGGGTTTGCCAGTTTAAGCAGAAATGAAAAGAAAAAACTCCGGGAATATTCAAAAAAAATATAGCCGCCTGGCATCTCAGAATAATGTCAGCTATACTTCGCGTAATATGAAAAAAATATTTAAATTTCCATTGATCGTTTTAGGATTTCTTTTATTGCTTTGGAGTGTAGCCAGGCTCACCAACATATTTCAATACTATAATTCTCCTACTCCCGCAAACGAGCCAACTATAAAGCAGGGCAGTAAATTTTTTGCCTCTAATTTAATTTCTCCAGAAAAATTAGATTTTATTTGTTTTTATGCAGATGACTTAAATATGGGTAAACAACTACGGACTTTCCGGCTGTGTGGCATGGAGGGCGACCTGGTGGAAATTAAAAATGGTGACCTATTTGTTAATGGTCAGCCCCTTGACAAGGAAATTAATGTACAACACAACTACCAGGTTCTGAGAACAGAGTATGAAAAAATAAAAGATCTGCTAAAGATCGATGAAGAACAAATTTTATCTGAAAGTAAAGAAGCCATTGTAATTCCGATCGCAGACAGCTTTGTCATCCGCAGAAATATTCATGCGGTCCGCCAGGTCCTTCCCAAAAATTATGAAGACATCGAAATATTTAAAGCATTTAACAAACAATGGAACCAGGATAACTTCGGACCAATAAAAGTTCCGGCCGATAGCTATTTTGTGTTAGGCGACAACCGTCACAATGCCCTCGATTCCAGGTATTCAGGGTTTGTGAAAAAAAAGGATGTTAAGGCAACGGTCCTTTGGAAAAAATAATCTTGCGGCATATATGAAAAATTATACACTCGCCTGTTTTTCGCTAACAATATTGTTTACACTGCTGGCTTGCAACAATGAAAATAAAAATTCTTATGCGATCAGGGATTTTCGCAGCCTGCTTCAGCCATATCTTACAAAATTAGTTTCGGAAGCAATCGTCCCTTCCTCCGACAGTTCAATAAAAAACCTGGCATCAGATAAAGAGCTGGTACAACTAAGCCATTGTGAACACCCGGTTTTGCGGGCTGTAGCACTTAAAGAAATATTAGAACGTAATTCCTTTAATCACTTTGATATATTAATGGCTCATTTAGATGATACTGCTATCATCGCAACCAATGAAACCGAATGGGGCATTCAATACGGAACAATTGCTGATTATCTTATTGATCACTCACAATGGAAAAACCAGGAAGAGAAAAACAAGACGATCAATGCAGTTATTACGCAACACAATTATTTAAGATCAGCTTATAGCATTCTTTATAAAATTGAACCACGGGAAGAATATTATTTATACATTAAAAACATGACCACAAGGCATAAGCTATTTAACGAAATAGAAGATGCTTTAAACGGATTAGCCAAATTTAAAAAAAGTGAGGATGTAAAAATAATACAGGCTATATTATTAGCCCGCGAAAGCGAAATGACTGAAAAATCTTTTACGCTGATGGAATTGTATCCGAACCAGCTTTACCTGGATGTTTATGAAGAATACTATAAATATTCATTTTACCGGTCAATTTGCCGGGACCATAATAGTAACAGGGCCGTTGATTTCATTACATCCCTTGCTACCTATAAAAATGAAAAAAGCGCGGCAATACTCAATAAGATACTTAATCGCCAACCAATGAAAAAATGTGCGGCAGATGACAACCGGCTGAAGGAAGAATTGATCCTGGCGATATGGAATAATCCATGTGTCGCTTATACTAAGATGAGAAACCAAATTGAACCTGCTGTCAATAGTTACAAAAAACATACAATAGTTTTACCTGATGAAAAAAAATATGCCCCTGAACTGACCAATGAGCTAATAACCTGGTGATTAAATGCTGTCAAAAAAGGTCGTGATCTACCCTGCAAAATGTCTTATTCAGCCTCCCTCGTTAGTTATTAAATTTTTTAGATTTGTATAGAATTAAAAATGTTATTTAAAATAATAATCACGATCATGGCAACTGTAATATTATCAGGTTGTAATAATTCAGCCAATGATCCTGCGTCTGCGGGAGCACAACTTTTACCTGGCAATTTAGATGAAAAATCAAGTACAGCAATACCTGACAGTACAAGCGGCTATGCACCTGTTAACGGGCTGAAAATGTATTACGAGATCCATGGCAAAGGAGCGCCGCTGGTTTTAATTCATGGTGGTGGCTCAACTATAAGAACCACATTTGGCAATATATTACCCATGCTCGCTAAACACTACAAAATAATTGCTGTAGAACTTCAGGCGCATGGTCATACAAGTGACAGGGATAAGGCAGAAACTTTTGAACAGGACGCGGATGATGTTGCAGGATTACTTGAATACCTGAAAATAGAGAAGGCGCATCTTTTGGGTTTCAGCAATGGCGGTAATACTGCGATGCAAGTCGCGGTCAGGCATCCTGCCCTCGTAAATAAATTGGTCATCGTGTCCTCTTTTTATAAACGGGATGGGATGATTCCAGGCTTTTTTGAAGGCATGCAGCAAGCAACATTAGAGAATATGCCGGCACCCTTGAAGACTGCCTATCTACAGGTAACGGGTGATAAAAACGGCTTGCAGGCAATGCATGATAAAGACAAAGCAAGGATGATAAACTTTAAAGACTGGACTGATCAAGACCTGCGTTCAATAAAAGCTCCGTCATTGCTGATCTTTGGTAGTAAGGATGTTGTAACACCTCAACATGCCATTGAAATGGCACAGCTGATACCAAACTCTGACTTAATGATATTGCCGGGTATCCACGGCTCTTTTATTGGTGAAGTATGTACCGCTAAACCAGGCAGTAAAATGCCGGAGATGACCGTTGCGGCAATCCAGGAATTCCTGGATTAGAAAGATGTGTGTACAGATTGCACTGTGCAACTATACAAACACTGCTAAGTTTTATCAAAAAAATATTTGACTGCGTGCCTGTTGACAATAATATCCGGAAGATTGAATTAAGTATTTGTAAACAGTAAATTTTACAAATTAAATACATAATTATGTAATAATTCCGGCAGATCAGTTTGTTATCTTTACCAGTAGAAAGCGGTTTCGAATCCTTCCCCCTATAATCGTAAAACCGGCTGTAACAGTCGGTTTTTTTATTTATTAACTTGTCTTAGAACCGCCTGGCTGTTCTTGAATTGAATTGTACGCTGTCGTTTACCGTTCTATTTTCCCCACGCATACTGCTATGCCTTAACATTAATACTGACAATACTTTCATATATTGTATAAATTTAATTTTATGCCTAAGTCACGCGAGATCATATTTATTTTGGATGATGGGACTGATGTCTTTATTGATCCACAGAAGGATGGCATTTATCATATCAGGTACATCATGCCGAACGGCCTGCCGAATGTTGTACAGTGGTCCAAAGATGGAAAAAATGATGCATTTTTTGATTCAAATGCATTGGAGGCAATTGATAAATTAAACGAGCGCCTTTAAGATTTGCTGCATTATTTTTTTGCGAAAGGCTTTACACTTGCCGTGAATAATACTCCTCCACTGTTCAACTTTATTTTTCCAAAACCAATCCCACGCAATGGTGCTTTAAAATAAGGCTCTGCTAAAATTGAAACATAACGACTAAGCTTGTATTGGTAGCCGCCTGAAATTGTCAACACTGAAAAATACTGCTCGTTACCATTAAGTAATGTCCATGTCTTACGCATATCCTGCCCCCAGGAATTCTTGTACAAATAATTATACGTTTCTCTTTTCATAATAAAAGTTGAAAAGCCTACACCTGCAAACCAGCTGTGATTTTTTGATTGCTTAAAATTATAGCTGACAGAAAGCGGCACCTCGTACACCTTACAATCTGCATCCACTTTTTCAAGGTATGTATTGTATGTCCAGTAACCAACAGGTGGATGGTAATCTGTTCCCTTCGCAGAATATGTTTTTTGCGCTACGTAGAAACCACTTCTTACCGTAATCCTTTGAGCAACGTTATAACTTACTCCTACACCATAATTGATCCTGGATTTGCCCGCATTGCTGTTATTTACAAAGCTCAGATCGGGCCCTGCAGATAAGCTGATTGCGAAATTATTTGTAAACCCTTTTTTAACAGCTGGCTTTGAAGGTGGTTTAGTGATTGCCTGCGCAGGCTTCGTGCTTGTGTCTTTCGCTGCGAGGTAAGCAGTGCTATCCTTCACCGGATTTTTTACCCCGGGATTCGCTGTTTCGTTGGTAAGTATATCAGCAGAAGGGTTATTCAGAAAAGTTTTATCGACTGGTCGCTTTCCTGATTTTTCTGGTGATTCATTATTGTCTCCCACCGTATTATCGTTTTCATTGATATCTTCATCCGGAGTTGGGGCGCTGGTTCTAATGGTCGCTCGCGTAGCTGCCAGGTGTTTTTTGGATAATGGTTCTTTAAAAAAGCCGGAACCAGTATTTGTATCGCCGTCTTTTATAAGGCTGGGTGGAAGATTATCTTGATAGGTTGTTAAAACTTTTGCAGGCTTCCCTGGATCCTGTTGCTGGCTGGTAATTACCTTTGGGTGTAACGATGTTGCAGCAATTTTACTTTTCTCTGAAGTGTTTTCTTTTTTATGTTTTACCTGGTATAAAATGCTGAAAACTAAAGTCCCGGTAACAAGCAGGAGCAAAATAAAAAATATGGCAGGCCTTCTCTTGTCCTTCTTCAAGGGCAAATGTTCATCCAGTAAAACCTCCATTTTTTCCCATGCCTTGTCGTCATACGCAGCATGGTGACTGTTGGAAGCCTCCCTGATCAACTCGTCCATATGGTCCATTTGTTCATCCCGCATTTTTCATAATTAAATCGCTTAATTGAATTTTATTTTGATCGAATAAAATTTTTTGCAATTGTTTCCTGGCTTTAGACAGGTTCGATTTTGAAGTGCCAACCGATATGCCCAACTGCCCTGCTATGTCTTCATGGCTAAATCCTTCTATAATAAAAAGATTAAGGACAGTGCGGTATGCAGGTGAAAGATGTTGAATAAACCTTATGATCTCGTCATAAGATATTTTATCGCAGGCATCAGCGCTCTCAGCAGGCAAATGTATTACTGCAGTGTCCAATCTATCTACCATGTCATGCTTACGCTGCCGTCTGAAATGGTCGATGGCTGTGTAAACCATTATCTTTCTTATCCACCCTTTAAAAGAACCGATCACATCTGCATAGCTCGGTTGATAACGGTGGATCTCCTTAAAAATTTTCAGGTAGCCATCATTTAATATTTCCACCGCATCATCCTGGTTGTTGGTGTAGCGGTCACAAATTGACATCGCATACCCGTAAAAAGAGTTATAGATTTTTTTCTGGCTTTCCCGTTCATTCAACGTACAGCCACTGATGTATAAGGTAAGTTCGTTTGCGGATAACAAGTTTGGCTAGTTTTCAGGGAATACGGCAAAAGAAACTCAAAGGTTGCCTTGCCGCTATTTTTCATTTTGCCGCTGGCGGGTCAACTTCCAACTGGTAATCGTGTTGGTCAGGTGAAATCTAATCTTATAAAACTTCCCTGTTCTGTTTAGTATAATTATATTTGCCGCCCGATGGCCCAAAAAAAATTACAGCGTTTTGCAGATATAAAAACTTTTCCAAATGTATTGGAATACCCGACTGATGCAAAGGGGAAATGGAATTCTTTTTTTAAGAACACCCACCCCATCATGCTGGAACTCGCCTGTGGCAGGGGTGAGTACACAGTAGGTTTATCCAAATTATTTCCGGAGCAAAATTTTATTGGCGTGGACATCAAGGGGAACAGGATTTATATTGGAGCCAAAAAGAGCCTGGAGGCGCAGATAACGAATGCCGCCTTTCTTCGTACGCAGATAATATTATTGCCTGATTATTTTCAACAGGGAGAGGTGGATGAAATTTGGATCACTTTTCCTGATCCGCATTTAAGGACATCCAAAGCAAAAAAAAGATTAACGCATCCAAGGTTTTTAAGGCTATACCAGCAAATACTTAAAGCTGGCGGATACCTGCATTTAAAAACTGATTCACCCGACTTGTATGCTTTTACAAAAAAAGTGGTTGAGTTGTATAAACTGGATCTTGTCGAGGACCGCGATGATGTTTATTCTGGCGACACCAGTGAAGTACTTAAAATAAAAACCCATTATGAGGCATTGGATATTGCAGGAAGCAATAAAATTTACTACCTTAAATTCAGGTTACCGGGTAACATACCTGACCTCGATGAGCAATTGTATGCTATGCTAAAGGAAACGGAAAACCTCAATCATGCTGACCAGCAGCACAACGATTATGAATAAATTAGTGGAGGGTGAGGATTTTTATTACAATGAAGATGGTTACATTGTACTCACTGAAAAGTACCATCTGCAAAAAGGCACTTGTTGCGGCAATGGCTGCAAACATTGCCCTTATGATTTTATAAATGTGCCTGGGCCAAAACGAAATGATTTGCTTAAAGCCCGGTCTTCAATAAAAAAATAACCCATGCCAAAGAAAACATCAGCGGACAACAATGTACCTGCTCCTAAAAAAGAATACTCTTTTTTTGAGGATGTGTATGACGTGGTGAGGCAGGTGCCAAAAGGAAGGGTTACTTCTTACGGAGCGATCGCCAATTACCTTGGCACAAAGCTTTCAGCGCGCATGGTTGGCTGGGCGATGAATGCTGCGGGCAATGCGAAACCAAAAATACCTGCGCACAGGGTAGTAAACAGGAACGGGATGCTATCGGGTAAATCTCATTTTGGCACACCTACTTTAATGGAGGAGTTGTTAAAAAAAGAAAAGGTTTTTGTAAAAGATGATAAAGTGGTCGATTTTAAAAAGTTGTATTGGGATCCTGTGACGGAATTGAAACTGTAATAAAGAATTGGATTATTCTCAATCTCTTTTCAGGCATGTTTTCAAAACGCATAAGTGAATGTTATTAAGTTAGCTCTGTAGGAGCTGCGTGCTTATAGATAGTAAGTATTTAGGCTTGGGCTCCGCTACCTGGCGGAGCCGATTTTTTTTTTGATTGAATATCCTATAAATACGCTGCCCCCATGGGGTAAGATCTCAATAATTCACATTGGACATATGAGCACCCGAATTTCAATTGCACAATTATTGCCGCTGCAACCAAGCAGATTTAGCACGTGCAGTTTTTATTAGAATGCATTTACTTTTCCTGGAATGCCGGGCAGATAACGAACAAAACAATTGATCAAACATAACTGCTTTAATGTATTGACATGAATATTTTAAACGCCCTTTTTGCCCGTACTTTTGCAGAGTGCAGATTTTAGAATAAATAACTATCCATGGCTACAGAATCAATAATGGGAACAATTAGTTTTATCAATTACGATAAGGATTATGCAACTATAGAATATACGGCCAATGGAAGAAAAAAAACGATCAACGGGAATATCAGTGAAAAGGAGCAGTTAAAATTAAAGACCGAAAAGATCATTAAAAAAACGCACCGTTTCCATATCGGAGATGAAGTAAGTTTTATTATCGCACTTTCTGCAAGAGGTGACAAGATGATCGCCGATTGTATTGAATTTAAATTCAATAACGCCTTGGATAATCTGATCAATAAATCCTCCGTAGAAAACCGGTTTGTCGGGTACCTGAAAAAAGTGGAGGATGACTATTTTGTAAAGGAGACCGGCAGCTACATTCTTTTCCCGCTAAAATTATCGCCCTGGGAAAGAAAGCCTGCTGAAAGTAATTTGAATGAGCCTTTTTTCTTTCAATTGGAAAATACAGATAAGCCCGGGAAAGCTTTTGCCGTGCCTTTTAAAAGCAACTACATTCCTGAATACATGGCGGCTATGCAGCATTTTAAAAATAAAACGCCATTAGATGCGACCATTAACAAGATCACTCCCCATGGGATTTTTGTAAATGTACTCGGTGATAAAATCCAGGCAAAATTGCCTTTTCCAAAAGATAGATCTCAAAAGGATGTCCAGGAAATAAAGGCAGGGGATGTGATAAAAATAATTATCAGCTACCTGGGAAATGCACGCATTATCATTGAACGATGTTGAGATCTTTAGAGCCTGGCATTAATTGTAATTCTTCCGGGACAATGTTTTAGCCATGCAATCCTACAATTCCCCAATCTCTTTTTCGTTCAATTGCAGGTGAAGGATCATTTTCAACTTCGACGGCGCCAGCATGGTAAAAAGCAACATCAATACTATCGCCAGTGCAAAAAAGGCATAGTTCCTTGTCAATAAAAAACAAATGATCGAAAATATACAAGGCACTTCGATCAGTATCCATTGAAGAAGACAGGCGCCTTTGTACAGGTCAAATTTTTCCTGTGCAGTCCGCATTTCATTGATCTGATCCAGCTTTTTCTTAAATAGATAATTGCCGGCATAATAACCAGCAGCTGAAAAAATGAGTGTTATGACCTGGAGTATCTTTCCGGTGGATGGCTGTAATCCTACTACAAATGACCTTGAGTAAACGAGGTAAAACGCGATGATCGCAAAAATAAGCTGGCCGACCAGCATTGCCCGGTGTAAGATCAACAGGGCCTTTAACCCGTCCGGTTTTGTTTCAGGTATCATATAGTTATGTATAATAAGGGCTGATCATGTAATAAACAATTACGCCGGTAACAGCCACATAAAACCAAATGGGCCAGGTAATCCTTGTGAGCTTTTTGTGTTGCTCATACTCACCAACCAGGGCCCTGTAAGCTGTAAACAGGATAAAAGGAAGTATGATCGCAGCCAGCGGAATATGGGTGATCAATATAATATAATAGAAAGTACGTAACCCTCCTGCCTGTAATCTTTCCGCTTCGCTCACTATTCCATCATGGTTACTATCGCCATATTTTGTTTCACCTGCCAATAAATGATGCCCGATATAAGACACCAAAAATAACACTGATAAAATAATAGCGGTTAACATGATCCTTTTATGCAACAGGTATTTTCCTTGTTTTACGGCGATCAATCCTGCAATCAATAAAATGGCCACCATCGAATTAAGTACGGCATTAATGCTTGCAAACAAGTGGGGATTAAATCCAATATCAACGGATAGTTTATATTTTGATAAAAGAGCGACGGCGGCAAATACTACTATTGATACGATCCATATCAGCATTTTAGCCTTTGGATCATTTTTTACGATCGATGGTTGTAACATTCTTTTTCTTTTGAAATAATATCTCCTGGCAGATTAGCTACGGCCAAATAATTCATCAAGGAATTCTTTGAAACTTCTTTTCTTTCTTTTTTCTAACATCAACAGTGGGATATCACTCACCAGTTTTGCTTGTTTTAGCGTATCAAGCCCATCATACCATCCTCTTACGACCCGGTCCCTGTCAAGTAAGAAAAAATTCTCTGTATGTATAAAAGCGGTATCGACATTAGGATCTGCGACATTGGCTTTTAACTCCTCCAACGCGAAATCATATATTTCTTTTTTGTCACCGGTAACAAACCACCAGCTATCGTGGTTATTGGTGTAGCGGTCAGCAAATTTCCTTAATTGTGGAACTGAATCGTGAACCGGATCTATGCTGACAGATATAAATTGAACAATGCTGTCATTACTATTAATAAAAGAATTTTGCAACCGCTTCATGCTTTTTGCCATATCAGGGCAAATGGAAGGGCATCTTGCAAAGAAAAAATCAACTACCAATATTTTGCCTGATAACGATTCCAGTGTAACTTTTTTTCCCAACTGGTTGGTAAAGGTCATATTTTTTACCTTATGCCAGATGGTATCCGTGCTTGATCTGCCATTCTTTGCTATAACATCCACACTATCGTAGAAATAGCGCCGGGGCATGTGTACCGCCTGGTCGCTATAATATTTGACCATGTAATACCCCGTCATCGGCATTACTATCGCCAACATTAATCCCAATATTGCCTTTTTATTCATGTATTTATTTCAATTTTACCAAACAAAAAACCATCGTCCCCTTTAACCCGGACGATGGTTTTTTTATAAAAATTACTTATTGATACAACTAATCTTTCGCCCCTTGTTCCTTTGCCGCCGGCGCCACTTTTTCTACCGGGGCAGGCATTCCATTATAGCGGTTGCGCAATATTTTCCAGCTATTTCCGTCCCACAAAAAAGCCGCGATAAACCAGACAAACAAGCACAGCGGAACTACGATCGTCATGATCAGGTTCCTCACTTCGTCACCCAGGTGCATAAAAACGGAAACAATATAGTAGGCTTTTGCAAGCGTAAGAATACAAACCATTCCTTTAAATGCCAGTACCAGCGTATGATTCGGGTTATCTCCTTTGTGTATCGTATAGATAAAAATACCTATTGCTAACTCCAGGATAGTTAAGATTGATAAAAGCCAAAATGTTCTCCAGATCTTTTTTGTAGTGCCTGCGTGTTCGGCTTGAAAGGTAATTTCCGGAGATGAAACGTGTGCTGACATAATTCGTTTATTTGTTAATCTGTTAATTCGCTTAGGTTCAGGTTACCAGCGAGCATTTATTCATCCTGGTAACTAATTTTTTATATAAGGTAAAAGCAAAGGAATACGAATACCCAAACAAGGTCCACAAAATGCCAGTACAGCCCCGCTTTTTCAATCATTTCGTAATGGCCACGTTGTTCAAAATGCTTCATCTTTGTTTTGATCAGCATTACGATGTTAATAATAACTCCTGAAAATACATGGAAGCCATGAAACCCGGTGATACCGAAGAAATAGCCACCAAACGCGATCGGCCCTGTATTACTTGCATGCAGGTCAGCAGACTCAATGAATTTGATAAGTTCCGGGTTAGACATTGCTGCTACATTGTGCGCCTCTCCACCGTGATGCAGTGTTGCAGCAATCGAAGCCAGTTGCTCATGCGGAGTGGTTTGAAGCGCCGAGGCAATTGCTTCATGCGTTAAAGCTGTACCCCAGGGATTTGATTTTACTGTAGTTGGTAAAACAGAAAGCGTGCCATCACTTAACATGGCCACATGCTCACCGGTCAGCAAATGCGTCCATTCCCAGGCCTGGCAACTTAAGAATGCCAAACCACCTATGATCGTCATCCACATATATTTTTCCACTCCCTTCCGGTTCATATTGTGTCCTTCATGCACCGCCAATACCATGGTAACAGAACTGGCGATCAAAATAAAGGTCATTAAACTCACGAATGCTAATGGAAGATTGGCATCATGGCCAGTAAATGGGAAGGCATTAAAAACATGGTTTGGATCGGCCCAGTCATTTACACTAAACCGGATAGTTCCATAGCTGATCAGGAAGGCGCCAAATGTAAAAGCATCACTCATCAAAAAATACCACATCATCACCTTTCCATAACTGGCGTTGAACGGACTTCTGCCCCCACTCCACCATTTTGTTCCCTGCTGTACTGCTGCTGTAGACATTAATAAATCTTTATTTTAAAAAAATGTTTGCCCAATTGAATTTATCACTTAAAGACTAATTCAAATATATAAGTAATTAAAAACTATATATTTTACTAATTATCAACTGTATTAATGATCCTGGTATAAATCCACCAACCTCTTCATCGCTACTATATTATTACCTGATCATCAATAAAAAAATCAGCAGGTAAATCCAAAGTGCATCTACGAAATGCCAGTAAGTGCTGATCACTTCCAACGGCACAATATCATAATTTCTTACCCTGCCACTAAACGCCTTCGCGAATAACACTATCAACGCAATAACGCCCCCGATCACATGCAACGCGTGCAGTCCAACAATCACATATAAAAACGAGAATGATACATTCTTTTTTAGCGTAAACCCCTTCTCCCACAATTGATTAAACCCGATGCCCTGCATTAGTACAAAAACTATTCCCAGCAGCAGGGTAGTAACCACCAATGTGCGGTACCTGGACATTTCTCTTTGCTTAAATGCCTGGTGCGACAAGTATAAAGTGACACTACTGATAATAATCACCACCGTTGAATACCAGAACATGACCGGTAATTCGAAAGTAACCCAATTGGCCTGGTTGCGCTTTACGATATAGGCGCTGGTTAGTCCGGCAAACATCATGACAATACTTGCTACGCCGACCCAAAGGGTAAACTTATGCGGATGTATCCTTTTTCTCTGTTCCATCACCACTGTACTCATAATCCCCGGCCCGGTTAAGGGGCTTATTTTAGTTATTATTAAAAAATTTATTGCCTGACGATTCCTTACTTTTCAATTGACCAAAACAAAGACAATCCGTACGATGTTTTAAATAACCAACGGCTCGTGTACCTTGTCAACGAGTAAAGCAATAAATACAATTGCCAGGTAAAAATAAGAACTGAACATTACCCATCTTGCGCTTGCCGCATCCATCTTAACGTATAAGCGGATACTTAAAACAATCATAGTCAGGTTACATATCATTAATATCCACAAACTGGTGATGCCACTTACGTTGTAATAATAAGGCAATACACCGATAGGTAACATTAAAGTGCTGTACATAATAGTTTGTACGGCGGTAAATTTAGTAGGCCCTTTATCTGCAGGTAATAATTTAAACCCGGCCTTGCTATAATCCTGGTGAGCTATCCATGCAATGGCCCAAAAATGAGGGAACTGCCATATAAATTGGATAGCAAAAAGAACCCAACCACCTGTCCACACAATAGGGTTGTCGTAATAAGAAGCAACCCAACCGATTAAACAAGGCAATGCACCGGGTAATCCGCCAACTAATACCGCAATAGAATTTACTTTTTTTAGCGGCGTGTAAATAAAGCCGTAAATAAATAAACTCACTAAACCAATCAAAGAACTTTGCCAGTTAAATTTCAACAACATGATCAGCAGGCCGGTTATTCCTGTGATTGCTGCAAAAGAGGTTGCATGCGCCACAGTCATTCTTCCACTTGCTACCGGCCGCCTGGCCGTCCTTTTCATCAAAGCATCCGTATCCTTTTCCGCAACCTGGTTAATTGTATTTGCAGAGCCTGTAATCAGCATCCCGGCCAAAAACAGCAACAGCACATCCAACGGATTACGATAATCAGTGGCTATCAGGTAACTGATGACCGTACTGAATACCACCATAAAGCTCAGCGTGAATTTGATCAGTTGAAAATAATCTTTCACTATTGAGGCCAATGCAAGCGAAGCTGAATTGGTTATAGTAGTTTTTTCCTGCGACATCCTTCTCAAAAATCTTTATTATTTATCTCACCAAACACGCTCACAATCCCACACTATCAAATCAGCATTCGGCTAATCGATCTTAATGATGGCTTTCGTTTTCTCCCACCGGCTCTGTTTGCGGGATAAATTCCCTGCCGTCTTTACCATAATCATAAGCGCCACGAAAAACTTCAGGAATTTCTCCAACCCAGTTACCATGACCCGGACGAACGGGAGTGGTCCACTCTAATGTATTTGCACCCCATGGATTAGTTGCAGTAACTTTTCTGCCTTTAAAAATGCTGTAGAAGAAATTAAATACAAATAATAACTGGGTTGCGAATACGATCATTGCTACAAAACTTATAAATTCATTTAAACCTCCAAACATCTTAAATGATTCCCACATAGAATAATCATAATAACGACGAGGCATACCCGCCAGGCCCTCATAATGCATCGGCCAAAAAATTAAATACGCACCGGCGATAGTAACCCAAAAGTGAATATAAGCCAGGGTATTATTTAAAAACCGTCCGAACATTTTGGGGAACCAATGGTAAACACCCGCAAACATACCGAAGAACGAAGCTACTCCCATTACAATGTGGAAATGGGCAACTACGAAATAAGTATCATGCAAATGGATATCCAACGCTGAATTACCCAGGAAGATACCCGTTAAACCACCGCTGATGAACAAGCTTACAAACCCGATGGCAAATAACATACCTGGTGTAAACCTGATATTGGCGCGCCACAACGTAGTAAGCCAGTTAAATACTTTAATGGCAGATGGAACTGCGATCAATAAAGTAAGCAGTACAAAAAATGCACCCAGGAAAGGGTTAAGGCCAGTCACGAACATGTGATGCGCCCAAACCAGGAAGGCAAGTATTGCAATTGCGAATAATGATCCTACCATCGCCATATATCCAAATATTGGCTTTCTGCTGTTTACCGATAATATTTCGGAAGACATGCCCATGGCGGGTAATAATATGATATACACTTCAGGGTGTCCAAGGAACCAGAATAAATGTTGGAACAGGATAGCGCTACCACCTTCATTTGGCAAAATCTTACCGGCGACTACTATATCACTCAGGAAAAAACTTGTTCCCAGGTTCCTGTCGAACAATAACAAAATGGCACCAGACAACAACACCGGGAAAGACAATACGCCCAACACTGCGGTAAAAAACAACGCCCATATTGTCAATGGCAATCTTGTCATGCTCATTCCCTTAGTGCGCATATTTAGTATAGTAGAGATATAATTAAGGCCACCTAATAATGAACTTACAATAAACATGGCCATACTCACCAGCCAAAGATCCATACCAATTTTAGATCCGATAGAAGCGTCTCCAAGGGCGCTTAAAGGAGGATAAACCGTCCATCCTCCACTTGCAGGGCCTGTCTGTACAAACAGCGAGGAGAACATGATAATTGAGGCAAGGAAGAAAAACCAGTAACTCAACATGTTCAGAAAAGGAGATGCCATATCCCTTGCACCAATTTGTAAAGGGATAAGGAAATTCGCAAACGTACCACTTAACCCGGCTGTTAATACAAAAAATACCAGGATGGTTCCATGCATGGTAACGAGTGCATAATAAAATTCAGGAGCAATCTTTCCGCCTTTTGCCCAATGACCTAATATATCCTCTAACCAGGGAAAAGTACTATTTGGGTATCCCAATTGCAGGCGAAATAAAACAGAAAAGAAACCTCCTATCATCGCCCAGATGATACCAGTGATCAAAAACTGGCGAGCAATCATTTTATGATCCTGGCTAAAAACGTATTTGCTGATAAATGTCTCGTGGTGGTGATGCTCATGATGTTCTTCATGTACACCATGAACGTCTGCTTCGTGTAATTCGACTGTGTTGCTCATGTTACTAACTGTTTTTCAAAAATATTTTAATGACTTGCAGGCATTATAGCCGCAAGCGGAGTTTTACTTTTTGTAGTATCTGTTCCTGCAGGCGCTGAAGGCGATGCAGACTTTGGCTTCTTATCCGGAAAAACGGTCCAGTATTCAGGATCTAGGCCGGCAAGGTATTTCCGGTATTCTTCTTCGGTTTCAACTATAATTACGCCTCTCATGGAGAAATGACCTCTGCCGCACATCTGGTCGCAACTGATCTCATATACGAAATTTGGATTGCCGGACCTTATCTTCATTTGCTCGGTTGTGTAAAGCGGTGTAAACCATAATGTAGTCGGTATCCCTGGTACCGCATCCATTTTTAACCTGAAATGCGATAACCCCACATCATGAATAACATCCTGCGCATTGATGACAAATTTAACCGGCTTTCCCACCGGGATGTGGACGGTTCCAGCTACATGCATATCATCCTGGCTTGCCGGATCGCTAAAATCTACTCCCAGTCCATTATTGCCTTTGGTTAATTTATAATTCTTTTTTCCAAGCATTTTATCCGGGCCCGGGTAACGAAATTCCCAGCCGAACTGGTGCCCGGTTACTTCAACAATCACTGAATTTTTAGGAGCCTCACCGGTCATTTTGAACCAATATTTCAAACCAAATACCACTAGTACTGTCAGGAAAATTGCTGGCACCGTAGTCCAAAGTAACTCGAGCTTGGTGTTGTGAGGAAAGTAATAAGCTTTGCGGTCATCCTTTTCCTGGTATTTAAATGAAAACCAGAACAAGAGGATTTGAGTTATAAAAAATACCACGCCGGTAACGCCGATGGTGATGTACAACATTAAGTCGATCTTTTCACCCATTTCAGATGCTGCGCCTTGTGGAAATAATGTTTTGCTATAATACAAGTCATTGCAATACCAGCAACCGATGATACCCAATACCAGGAATGCGACCAATAAAAAAGCGTTGATCTTATTATTTTGCTTACGCGCTTTTTCTTCCCCTTTTAAAACACTTACATATTCACTGGCTTTCGAAATCTGAAAGATGACTATGAAAATCATTATTACTATCGCTATCACCAAAATCTGTGTCATGTTGCAAAATTATTTTCAATAATTGGTAATCTGTTATGTTGTTTAAAGGTTGACCGGTGTTTCTTGCCACAACAACCTTCTTTTACCGCCTGTTTTATTACTTGTCAATTGACAAATATGTATTTGTGGTTTTGAACAGGTGATAAATTATTTACGTATGATGTATAATACTTTCTTTTAAGAAAGGATGATTTTTAGCCGTTAACGGATAATTGCTGAAATACACTCCAACTCTCCACATAATGATACCCACAAACAATGCTGCTATACCAAATTCGAAAGGCATTAATTCCGCGTGAGCGCCCAATGTGCCGGGCATTACCATTTGCCAAAAATCTATCCAATGTCCAAATATTATCAGAACCGCCATAAATGTTACCAATGTCCAGTTACGTTTAGGGCTTTTCTTCATCAGTATCAGCAACGGGCAAACAAAATTTAAGATCAGGTTTAAAAAGAATATACCACGGAAAGGGCCCTGAACGCGTATTTTAAAATAGCCGGTTTCTTCAGGAATATTTGCATACCAGATAAGCATATATTGAGAAAACCAAAGGTAAGTCCAGAATACAGAAAACGCGAACATGAATTTACCAACATCATGCAAATGCTCGTCAGTTACGTACTCCAATTGTCCCCTGTTTTTTAAAAACACAGTGAACAAGGCTATAAGAGACATGCCGGATACAAATGAACTGGCAAAGGTGTACCAGCTAAACATGGTGCTGTACCAATGTGAATCGATACTCATCAGCCACAGCCAGGGAATGGTAGACCCTACCGAAAGGCCAAAAAATACGATAAAGAAAGAGGCCCATAAAATATTCTTATTGATCCATTTTTTACCTGATTCATAATCCATTGGACCGGTTTTATCACTTTCAATACTGAAAGAACGCATTTTCATACCGATGAACCACCAGAGAAAAATAGTAATAGCGCTCCAGGTAGAAAAAAAGACAGGGTTTAAAAATCCTTTTTTACCATTTAATATCTTATCAAATAATGGAGATTTAGGATCGTATAAATTTGGATCTGTCCAATGATAAATATCGGTTCTTCCGCCCCAGATAATTGCCATCAGGATAATAAACGTGATAATTCCTAATACAGGTACTACACTTGAAATGGCTTCAGGCACTCTCTTTAACGCAACCTGCCAGCCACCCATTGCCAACGTTGTGACGCCGATGAAGAACATACTCGCATTCGTTATCAATAAAAAGAAAACGCTGTTTTGTAAAAGCACGGCCCAAAACCTGGTGCTGTTTATATTTTCACCGTGATGCGCGTGCTCGAATGGGTGAAACGCTATCAATCCGTATAGCAAGGCTATTAAACCGGCGCCAATCAGTCCCATTGTCCATTTCTTGTAATTTCCCGGCAATTCAAATGATTTAGACATCTAACTTTATTTATAGTGAATGCTTTATTTATTATTTTTTCGCTGCTGCGCTGTCCATTTTGGGAGCAGCCGCTGTTGTTGTTTTAGTTGCCGCACTATCTGTTTTTACGGAAGTGGC
>JBDSLD010000311.1:0-2993 GCA_039916545.1 Ferruginibacter sp. | reverse complement strand
TTCTTTATTACCAATCAAAAGCAAAGGCACAAGCGATTGGGCTTACGCATGGATCCCTATTTTGGGTCCGTTAATTGGCGGAGTAATTGCTGCTTTTATTTATCTTCTGCTACAATAGGTTTTGCCAGGTTAATTATTTATTCTTTGGCAATGCTCATCTTTGCGATTAAATAGGTTTCAACAATAATTTCTTAATTATTTTCTACAGGTGTTTGAGGTGGATAATAAACCTCCTGTTGAAAAAGGCTTCCACAATAGCTTACTCCCCCTATTCAGGTTATCTTTCATACTAAAGGAATCACATAAAAAAGATGGTCCAAATTTTTTATTACAGGTGCAACGAAAGAATGCCGCCCGCTGTATTTCAACATTACCTGGCGCAAGTGCCCCCTTTTACCCAAAAAAAAATACAATCGTTTAAGCATTGGCAGGATGCTGAACGATCTCTTGCAGGAAATATCTTACTGCTAAAGGGCCTGAAAGAAATGAATATCACGGGGATTGAACTTGCACGGCTGCAATACAATGCTTTTCAAAAGCCTTATTTTGATAACCAGGTACAATTCAACATCTCTCATTCTGGCCTGTATACCATTTGTGCCATTAGTTGCACAAACGCTGTTGGCATTGATGTAGAAGAAATAAAAGAGATTCCGCTTGGCGACTTTACGGAATTTTTTTACTACGAAGAGTGGCAGGAGGTTTTAAATGCCGTTGACCCAACGAGGGCGTTTTACACATTGTGGACCAAAAAAGAATCGTTTTTAAAAGTAATCGGGACAGGGTTAAATGTTCCACTCAATAAAATAATTATTAGAAACGAGCAGATATCCTGGGAAAACAAAAATTGGTTATTGCAACCTGTGCTGCTTGATGAATTACATGTTTGTCATTTATGTACTAATATCCCAAAACCGTCGTTTACGGTGGAAGCAGTTCAATTATTCTAGCGGCTAATATTTTCTCTCACCTGTTGCAATTGAATAAATTATTTATTTCAAGGACTACAAGTGGCGTTTATTTCCCAATTTCAATAACGTTATTAGCAAGCGGATATGATGTGAATTATACTATGCGGAATTTTACGATTTTATAAGGCTGGTGCTGCTCAACATTAAGATTTTTTAGTTAATTTGCAGGTCAATCCTACCGAATTCCAGAACACCTTTGCAGGTTAAACTTTCTTGTTGTTAAATAAGGAAAATTGCAATACAAAAAGGAAAAAGATTTCAAGTTTACCTCTGATTTTTCCATATTGTACCATTACCCATAGAAACAAGTTATTAATGAAAAAAACCACAAATCTTTTTTGTTTGCCATTTGCTGGCGGGAATAAATATTCGTATCGTGATTTTGCCGGGATGGCTCCCTCTTTTTTGAATATTATTACGCTTGAATATCCAGGTAGGGGCACCCGGATGAGAGAACCGTTGCCAGTGAACATCCATGCGCTTACCAATGATCTTTATGAACAGTTGAGCCCGCTTTTAAATGATGACGACTATGCTATCTATGGGCATAGTCTTGGGGGATTAATGACTTACCTGTTAACAAGGAAATTACAGGAAAACGGCCGGAAGCTGCCAACCCATCTTTTTATTACGGGAACTACCGGGCCGTCGTCTATCTCGAGGTCTGAGAAAAAACGCCATTTGCTCAACAAAACCGAATTCATCGCCGAGATAAAAGACCTGGATGGAATGCCGGATGAAATTTTAAATAATGATGAATTGCTTCTTTATTTTGAACCCATCCTTAGATCCGATTTCAAAATAAGTGAAGAATATGTGTACCTGGAAGAACCGCCATTGCAAATACCAGTAACTGTTATTACCGGAACGGAGGAAGACATGGAAATGGAGGATATTCAGTTATGGCAAAAAGAAACTATATACCCGGTTGATTTCAAAAGGCTGCCCGGCAAACATTTCTTTATTTTTCAACACACATTCCGGATCATCGAGATTATTTCTAAAAAATTATATCTTCATAAAACACCCTCTTAGTTATGAGCACAACAGCAATGTACCTGAAGCCAAATGTAGTACTGGAGCCGCTGGTAGATAAATGGTATGCCTGGAGCCACCTGATTTCTCCGGCCACTGCCGCAATGAATATTGTGGGTAGGCACCACATGATCACCGAGTCTTACCTCGCCGCACCTGCTATTCATGCTGAAGCAGTATTAAATCCGAAAATGCGTGGAGGCCCGTTTATGGATTTTGGCGGAGCCCGGCTGGATGAAGTAGCTGAGCTTCACGAGAAATCGCTGAAAGACCAGGCCAAAGTAGTGCAGTTTGCCAAGGCAGTAAAGGAACTCGATAAAATGCTGATGGCGGAAGCCAAAGGATTTGGACTCGAAACACTTTACCCCAAAGTACCTGAGATCCTGAAAGGTTATGTAGAGTTGTTTTATGATCGCAACAATAATGCTGGATTCCGCTTTTTTGAATCACTATTATACAAAAGCGAATTGTATAACCGCAATTCACAGAGCATCGGCATGTGGATCACCAATAATGATGAGCGTCCCTTTTGCCTGAGCACCCCGCGGCTAAAAGACCCTGAGGTGCTGCATCTTCCGCTAACATTTGATCATCCGGGTATTGATGAACTGGCAAAAATGAAACGGGAGCCGCAAACGCTGGAATATATCAAAGCGCTTACTGGCATCTCCCCCTCACAGGAAAGCTTGTTTGAAAGCTTTTTCACTGAAACCCCGCCGCCGGCTTATCAACGCTATACGGGTGATAAAATCCGGATGCGCTATTTTGGCCATGCGTGCATTCTTGTTGAAACAAAAGACATCAGTATACTGGTAGATCCGCTGATCAGCTATTACGGCTATCATTCCGAAGTAGAGCATTTTTCCGATGTTGATCTTCCAGATACCATCGATTATGTACTGATTACCCATAATCACCAGGACCATATTCTTTTTGAAACCTTGTTACCGTTACGGCACAAGATCAAAAACCTGATTGTACCCCGCA
>JBDSLD010000310.1:0-16592 GCA_039916545.1 Ferruginibacter sp. | reverse complement strand
TTTGAATTACGGTAACCTTTGTACTGCCACTGTCACTACAGCCAATCTCATCCTTTACGGTCACCTTAAAAATTTCCGTTGCGAGAGGTGCTGCTGTTGGAGATGCCAACAATACATTGTCTAATCCTTTGGCAGGTGACCATTTGTAAGTTACGCCACCGGATGCTTTTAACACTATTGATTGCCCGGCGCAAATAGTCGGATCCGCAGGTGTGATCATAACATCCGGGCCCTTACTGATAATAATAGAATCATTGAGAGATGAAAATGTATTGCAACCATTTGAGTCAGTCAGCATTAACCAGGGCTTAAAAACGCCCGCTGTATTGTATTGATGTGTGATGGTACTGTCGTCATTAGAAACAAGGCTGCCGTCGCCAAGATCCCAGGTATAAGCGGATGAATTTTTTACCGTAGCATTTAGCGTGGCGATAAGGCCCGTGCAGCCAATTTTTTTATCGATCCTTAAAGTGGCTGAAGATTGCATTATACTGATGGAATCTATGTAAGTGCCTGTTAAACCGCTTGGCCCATACACATATAAAGTGATGATATACCTGCCAGGTTTTTCATAGATATGTGCAGGATAATTAAGGTTGTCGGCAGTATTTCCATCACCAAAATCCCATTTAACCGTATTATAATTAATTGAATTATTGCTTAGCCTGACAAGGAGCGGAGGGCAATTATCAGCAGTAAGAAAAGAACTGCTGATAGCAAAGGCTGGATTGAAATTGTTTACGATAATATCCTGCGAAGCAGTATCAGCACAATTAGTGGCAATATTTTTGGCGATCAGTTTTACAATGTATTTTCCTGGCAGATCGTAGGCATGCTGGGGAGAAAAATCTGAAGAAACAGTACCATCGCCAAATGCCCAGCTGTACCCGGTATTGTTGCTGTTGTAATTATTGGTGTTATTATTAAAATAGACCGGCAACGTGATAAAGGTATTATTTGCAGAAGGGATAAAAGAAGCTTTGGGACCGTTTACAGTGACCGCTATGAGCTGTGAATTTGAATTAGCTGAGCAGCCGCTTGTATCAGTTATTACCAGGCCAACATTGTACCCACCCGGGTTCGCATATTCGTGACTGATAGTGCCGCCATGATCATTAAGCAGTACGGTACCGTCTCCGAAATCCCATTGCCAGAAAACAAGTTTTGAATTAGTTTTTGAAGAATCCCGAAGCACAACAGGTGATTTAAAACACACGTTGCTGGTTATAACTTCAAAGCCGGCGGTTGATCCCTTTATCGAAAGCGGAATAAAATTGGTCGTATCGGCGCAATCAAAACCTACCGATCGGGTAATTGTCCGGATGCCTGTTTTGCCTTTTTCAAATTGCGCAAAACTTCCGTTGAAAGTACTGCCCCAATTATAATTCTGGTTATAATCTATCAATCCCCCATAGCTGCTAAGGTCATTATATTGCGCCCCGTAAAGGTAGTAGAATGTGTTATTGGTTGCCGGCCACGGATTATTTTCAAGGTGATTGATCGTCACCTGTATTTTGTCGCTGGTACATATATTCGATGCAGATGCCGTGAATAATGGTTTTTGTTTGAGCAAAACATACACGTTAACGGAATCTCTTACACTGCACTGCCCGTTGGTAGTAGTGAGTACTGCCTTGTATGAGCCGGTTGCACCATAGTTGTGCGATACGGATGGACTATCTGTATTGAATGACCTGGTAGTGCCGTCACCAAAATTCCATAACCAGGTTAAGGCTTTTTTTGAATCCTGCGTAAAAGCCACCAGGCCACGGTTGCCATCGCAGGTGTTTGATGCGCCTGTTATTCTTGGAAATGGTGGAAGTACTTTTATAAAGTTCGTTTTAGTCAGCGTATCGCTGCAACTATTAATTGTGCTTACTATCAATCTTACCGTGTAAACGCTGTCATAATTATATTGGTGCGTGAAATAGCTGGTATTAAAACCATAGTTGCTTGAATTGTCTCCGAAATCCCAGGAGTAATAAATTCCTAATCCCTGTTCAACCGCAGTAAAAGTTACCGGGGTATTGCCACAAAGAGTACTGGCAGATGCACTAAAATTGGCAACCGGCTTTGGAAAAACATCTAAATTTCCATAAGACGCGGTTCCCTTGCAACCCTTTGCAGTTGTGTAAGATAACGTAACGCTATAGTTTCCCGGTACGCTGAACAGGTGTGTCGGCTGCGGCAAAGCGGAAGTGGTGCCATCGCCAAAGTTCCACTTATAAACAACGATAGAATCCGTGCTGCTGGCAAAGAATTTTTTTGAATAGGGGCCGCAGGGATGTGGCTCTCCATCGGCTGAAACAGAAACATAAGGCCCTGAAATACCGACAGACTGAATGGTGATCGCTTTGCAACCTGCGGCGTTCGCTACTTTTAGCAACACGCTATATCCTCCGTCTGTGTTGTAAGTAAAAGTTGGCGCTTGTAAATTTGACTGTATGTCATCAGCGATCGTATGTGTAAAGTCCCATTCCCATTTTGTGGCGCCATGCGTGGTATCTTTAAATTGATAGACGGCCGGTGCGCCGCAACTATCGGCACTGCTAATTATAAATCCAGTTAAATCCGGTACCTCACTGACTGTAATTTTTTTAGAAACGGAATCTGCACAGCCACCGAAATTATTTTTTAATTGGATGGTATGAGTGCCCGTCGTAGCAAAATTATAATCTAACGTATTAATATTGTAATAATACGCGGTAACGCCATCTACGAGCCATTCACGCGTTAATGGAGGAGGAGTGCTGGTGCTGTTAAAAGTAACAGTTGCGCCCTGGCATATTGGCGAAGGCACTATAAAATCGCTGGTAAAATCAGCGACATTGATATATCCGGCCTGGCTGCTGGTTGCCGTACACCCTTCGGAACTGGTGACAGTAAGTGTAACGGTATAGGTCCCTCTTACATTAAAAATATGTGAAGGGGTTTTAAGCGTTGATGTTTTTCCGTCCCCAAAATCCCAGGCGTAAGTCAGGGTACCTGGTCCTGAACTTGAATTGGTAAAATTAACCGGGTCCGTGACCCGGCAAAGCGTTGTCTTGCTGGCACTAAAAGAAGCCTGTATTGCCGGCAGGATATTAACGAGGCTTTGCTTCACGACTGTTTGGGTACACCCGAAATTATTACTAATTGTAAGACTGACGGTTGCTTTTTGCGGCACAGAATAAGTATGTGATTGTAAGGCGCTGCCAGCCTGCAGAATATTTCCGTCCCCAAAATCCCAGGTAAAATTATTGATTTCATTGCCGGTTGAAGTAGTCACAAAATCCACCTGCACCGGCAAACAGCCTTTAACAGGAGAAGCGGTAAAATCTGCAGTAGGAGGGGGCGAGACTGTAATTTGTTTTGTTTTGGAAGAGGAGCTGTTTCCATCCTTAACTGTCAGCGTTACATTGTACACTAACTCGTCTTTAAAGATGGCCCCCGGATTTAAAAGTGCGGAGGTATTGCCGTTCCCAAAATCCCAAAAATAAGTTGCATTTATACTGGCGCCCGTGGTTTGATTGCTGAAAGAGATCGCCAAAGGTTTACATCCGCCGGTTTTATCGGTAGAAAAATCTGCCGTTAATTGTGCCGTGCCTTGCACCGAAAAGATCAATAAATTAAAAGATATTAAAAGGCGTAAGCAAAAATTATCGTTACAATTAAAATGCATGAGCGGCAGGGCAGTAGCTGGTTATTAACCTGCACAATATAAAATTTCTTTTTGAGACGGCTATTTATATTATGCCAGGTATAATGCGCCACAGGACGCATTCATTTTTTACGACCCGGTAATTTTTTGGGAAGATTACTGCTGCCATTAATATTTCGGTATTATTTCAATTCCTCCCAAAGGTGATTGATCAGGCCATCGGCCAAACCGATTTTTGGCACATATATTTCTTCGGCGCCGGCCCATCGCATTACGTTTATGTAGATCAGTAGCGCCGGCACGAGCACGTCTGCGCGGTCTTCCCGAAGACTGTATCTTTTGATTCTTTCCGCCAGGGTGACGCTGCTAAATTCTTTATAATAATCTCTTAACAGTTCCAGTGGCAGCGGCTTTCCGTCTTTGCGTTTACTCATCGAAAATACCTTATTGATATTGCCGCCACTTCCGATAGCTACCACTTCTTTTTGCCCTTTGATCACGTTTCGCAGGATATCTTTCATATCATCCCATTCTTTATCGGTTACCATATTTTTCAGTAACCTGATAGTGCCGATATTAAATGACTTCTTATATATGAGTATGCCATTGCTAAAAAAAGAAAGTTCGGTACTGCCGCCGCCCACGTCGATGTACAGGTAACTGTGCTCCTTATCCATATTCTCTGCCACATGGTTCTCGTATATCAGCCCGGCTTCAAAATCGCCGGTGATCACTTCTATTTCAATTTCTGTTTCCAGTTTTACTTTCCTGATGATATCCGTCGCATTTTTCGCATCCCGCATGGCACTGGTGGCGCAGGCTTTAATATGGGTAACATTGTAAGCGTTGCACAAATGTTTGTAAGCCTTCATTGTTTGCAGGATCATGCCGATTTTCGGTTTCGATATAAACCCCAGTTCAAATACATCAAAGCCAAGACGAAGCGGCACACGCACCAGGTTCATTTTATTAAATGAGGCGGCGCCTTTATCATCGGTGGATACTTCTGTAATTAAAAGCCTTGCCGCATTGCTACCAATATCGATTGCCGCTAATCTCATAATTGCACGTCTTGTTGTTAATTGTTGATGACCAATAGTATCCAATATCTTGTAAATATCACATTTAATTTTCCACTGCGGTCGTCAATTTCCTGTACAAATAATTATACGTTTCCACCTGTGACCGTATTTTTTTCCTGTTACGGGGATTAAGATATTGGTTTTCCAAATGATTATCCAATTTCCTTGCCTTAATATTATCTGACAACTGGATTTGCATAATATCTTTTAATTCTTTTTGAATATCCTTGTTGAAAACCGGGCAAGCCACTTCCACCCGGTGATCTATATTTCTAACCATCCAGTCGGCGGAGGAAATAAATACTTTTTCATCGCCGTTGTTGTGGAATATCATCACCCGCGCATGTTCAAGATACTCATCTACAATACTGATTGCCTGCACCGGGTGCTTGTATTTTTTACTTTCCGTGAGCATGCAAAATATGCCCCTTACCACCATTTTTATTTCCACCCCGGCCTTTGCCGCTTCATATAATTTTTTGATCAGTAACTCATCGCTTAACGAATTCAGTTTGAGCGTTATGGCTGCAGGTTTTTTCGCTTTGGCCAACCTGATCTCTGTGCTGATCAATTGTATCAGCTGTTTTCTCATACTAACCGGGCTAACCATTAAAGTTTTACAGGCCCTCAAAAAACGAATCCTGGTTTTAGGCTGTTCCAGGTAATGAAAGATCCTGTTTACATCGCCCATGATATTTTTATCCGCGGTAAGCAGGCAATGGTCGCCGTAAACTGTAGCGGTTCGTTCGTTCACGTTGCCCGTGCTTACAAATCCATAATGAATGATGCGGTTATCCACCACTTTTTTTATCACACAAAGCTTACAATGCACTTTCAGGTTGGGCACGCCGATCAATACCTTCGCGCCGGCTTCTTCCAGTTCTTCCTTCCACTCCAGGTTTGCCTCTTCATCAAACCTGGCCCTCAATTCAATGACAGCCGTAACCTGCTTTCCATTGCGTACGGCATTGGTAATTGCATTAATGATCTTGGAGTTGGAAGCCAGCCGGTAACAGGTAATTTTAATAGTGACAACTTCCGGATCGATCGCTGCTTCTCTCAGCAGGTCGGTTACGCTATCGTATGAATGGTAAGGAAAATTTAGTAGTATATCTTTTTTGATCACCATGTCGGATACCCTGTTTACATTTCTCAATTCAGGATGCACAAATGGTTTTTTCCTGGTATTTTTTTGCTCAAATACCGATTCGGGGAAATTAATGAAATCCTTGAAATTATGAATTCGCTGGCCGGGAATCAGGTTGTCTTTTTCTGATAGCTCTAATCTTTTTACCAGGTAGGTGAGGAGGGAAGCATCAATCTCCTTGTCAAAAACAAATCGCACCGGTTTACCTTTTTTCCTGTTCTTTAACCCTTTTTCAATTTTTTCCATCAGGGAGGTAGCCACGTCATTATCAATATCTATCTCGGCGTCGCGGGTAACCTTTATTATATGAGAAGAAAATACGTCGTATCCAAAAAAAGAAAAAATAAACGGTAGGCAAAAACGGATCACATCTTCTAATAAGATAATGTGAGTTTCATTTTGCTTTGATGGCAATATTACAAACCTGGGCAATCGCCGGGCCGGTACGGATACAAGGGCAAAACGTTGTGGAATGGTACGGTCCTTCTTTGATAATTTACAGGCGAGGTAAATGGATTTATCATTAAGTGTCGGAAACCCCTGGATGCTTTCGATCATTAACGGAACGATATTGCTCCTGATCTCGTCATTAAAGTAACTGGTTATAAATTTTTGTTGTACGCGGTTGAGTTGACCGTCATTGATCAGGAAAATCTTTTGCTTTTTAAGTTCCCGCAATATTTCGTTCCAGATGCGGTCGAATTCTTTTTGTTGCTCGATAACTTTTTCCTGTATCTCTTCCAATATCATCCCCGGAGAATCTTCCAGGTGCATATTGCCTTTATTTCCCACGGCTATCATCCGCTTTAGCGTAGCAACCCTCACCCGGAAAAACTCATCCAGGTTATTGGAAAAAATGCCTAAAAACCGGATCCGTTCTCTTAATGGCACCGTTTCGTCCGCTGCCTCCTGCAATACCCTGCTATTGAATGATAGCCAGCTGATATCACGAATAATAACCTTTTGTTTTACCAAGCGAAATATTTTTGATGATTTGGCGAAATTAAAGGGTTGATTTTACAAACAAAACAAACTAAAGTTAAGTTTTCGAATTTAAGTGGTCGAAGCAGACAGGTTTTTCGGCGCCCTGTTGTAAATGGGAATGGCGATCAGTGAAATGAAACCCACAATGAGCAGGATAAAAAACTGGGCGGCCCATTGCAACAGGCCATTGGCATACCCGTGACCCTCCGCTATTCCGTACAATGCCATCACTTTCATCAGCAATACCTGGTAAATACCAATACCGCCGGGTGTGATGATCATCCCAATGCTGCCAAATGACAATACCGGGAAAGTGGCAGCAAAAGGAAGTACCGCAGTTTCCTTCATTACAAAAAAACCTAAGTAAGTGCCACCCGCATAACACATCCAGATAAAGATGCTGTGAAAAATAAAGCTCCCCTTGTTCTCTAATTTTTTTACGCTCAGCAGGCCGGCGCCAACGCCTTTCACGATCATGTTCACCTTTGTAACAAGTACATTGTGACTATACTTTTTAAAGATGAATTTAACTGCAAAGTAGATAATAACGAGCGCGACAACCAGCACACTTAATTTTATGATCATACCTTGTTTATTGCCCGACAGAAAATAAGTGTTGACTGTTTCTTTTGCATACCCACCAATAATATCCAGCTGGGTAACTATGGCTATTACGAAAATCAGTAGCAATGACACCACGTCGACGGCCCGTTCTACCAATATCGTACCTACCAGTTTATCGGCTGGTACTTTTTCATACTTTCCTAAAATGGTACACTTCAATACCTCACCCAGTCTCGGCAACGCCAGGTTGGCCAGGTATCCTACCATTACTGCAAAGAAAGTGTTCATTAAACTGGGATTATAACCCATGGGTTTCATTAATATCTTCCACCGGATTGCCCTGCTGACATGTGCCGCAATAAGGATAAAAAAAACAGGGATAAAAAGAACATATCTCGCAGATTTCAGCGCTGTTTTACACTCTTCCCAGTTTTTATCGCCCATTTTATGGATACTCCACCAAACGAGGAAAATACCCAAACCGAGGAAAAATAGATATTTTATAACTGTAAAAACTGTCTTTTTCATAATGAGTTGCAAATTACGAAGTTATGTTGAATAAGGCCTTTGTACACGCTTAAGGACAGAACGTCGGAGCCCGGTTCAGCAATTCAACGTAATGTATAGGAGGTTTTATTGTGTAAAATCAGCTGCCCGCGGGAGGTTTTATTCAATTATTATTAAAATATCAAATTATCGATCAACCTCACTTCATTCAGGTAGGCTGCCGCTAACACGACCAGGGGAGTACTGCCATCCCATTCGGTTAGTACTTCAAGCGTACCCGCAGCGGCGAGTTCCACGTAATCAACTTTAAACCCGTTCTCATTTAATGACTGTTCGGCGTTTTGGGTCAGTTGCCGGGTGTCACCTGCATGGATATTATTTTTGACGGTAACCAGTGCATTATAAATACCAGGCGCTTTTTTTCTTTCCTCCTCATTTAACCGGAGGTTTCGGCTGCTCATGGCAAGGCCGTCAGGCTCACGTTGGGTTTTACAAATTATTATTTTTGTATCGATCCGGAGCAGGCCAATCATTTTGTTTAATACCATGCATTGTTGAAAGTCTTTTTGGCCGAGGTACAATTTGGCCGGCACCACTATATCGAGTAAGCGGTTTACAACCTGGCAAACTCCCTGGAAATGTCCCGGCCGGTATTTGCCCTCCAGGATTGTTTCTAAATATCCCAGTCCATAGTGCCCTGTGGCCGCAATCCCGTCAGGATAAATATCATTGACACCAGGCAAAAACAATAGATCACAGCCTGCTTTTTCCAATAAATAAATGTCGTTTTCAATGGTACTGGGGTATTTTTCAAAATCTTTGGGGTCATTGAACTGGGTGGGGTTTACAAAAATACTACATATGACCAACTGGCTTTCTGTACGGGCTGCAGTCACCAGTCCAATATGACCAGTATGCAGCGCTCCCATGGTCGGAACAAAACCTGTCGACAACCCTTCCTCTTTTTTGGACAAAATATACGCATTGATATCCGCAGGGTGTTTAAATATGATCATTATCTATATATGTTATAGTTTAAAATAAATGGGTTGCCAATCTGCAAAATGTCACGAGCCCCGAGCCATTGCAGAAAGTTAGCAACCCTTTAATAAGCCAAATGTAGTGTGTATATCGATTGTAAGAAAATTATTGTAACTTTGCCGCCCTTAGGGAAACTCACGAGGACTCATTAATCAAGCACAAATGTCTACAAAAAAGCGAATTTTATTTATTGCCAATGAAATGTCTCCCTATGTTGAACTTACAGAGTTTGCAGAGATCATTAATAAACTGGCAATAAAATCAAATGATAGTGGGATGGAAGTGAGGTGTATAATGCCTCGTTTTGGTATCATTAATGAAAGAAGGCATCGTTTACATGAGGTGGTTCGTTTGTCTGGTATCAATGTATCGATCGATGGTGATGATTATCCGCTGGTTATTAAAGTGGCTTCCCTGCCCAATGCCCGGTTACAGGTGTATTTTTTGGATAATGAGGATTTTTTCAAAAGGAAGTCCATTTTTACGGATGAAAACGAAAAGTGGTACGACGACAATGGATTAAGGACCGCACTTTTTTGCAAAGGAGCCTTGGAAACCGTAAAGAAATTTGGCTGGCCTCCTGATATCATTCATTGCAGTGGCTGGATGACCGGGCTGATTCCTATGTTTATTAAGACCGCTTACAAAAAAGAACCGGTGTTTAGTAATTGTAAAGTCATTTTCACTATCGGTGAAAATACATTCAAGGAAAAGCTCGGCGCTGATTTTCTTAAGCTGGCGACGATCAACGATAATGTTACCAAGAAAGAGCTCGACTTTTTTAAAGAGATCAATAACACGGCCATGTTCAGGGGTGGTGCAGCCTATGCGGACGCAGTTACTTTTGGGGCGGAGAATGTAGATAAAAAACTGGTAGAAGAATTCAGTAAGATAAAGGGCAAAAAGACCTTGCCATTTAATACTGAAAGTGATTTAACAGACTATTTACAATTATATGCCGACCTTGCCAAATAAGTAAATTATACACCAACCCATTTCTAAAATTCTGTTTTTGTGCAAAGAAAATTTTTATTTTTATTAGCCGCTTTGGCTTATGTTTCGATATTTAATCCGGGTTGTACTAAAATAGATACCACTACACTTGGAGAAGACCTGATCCCCGCTGTTGATAATGTTTCCACGTTTGCTGACACGCTTGTTATTGATGCATCAAGGATAGAAAACGTAGATACGACCAGGCTTGCCCGGTCCGAAACACATGTGTTGGGAAATATTAACAATGATCCTGTTTTTGGTAAAACAAAAGCGGACATTTTTCTCGAATTGAAACCCGCTACTTTCCCTTTTCGTTTTGGAAATTCCGGTGATACGATCAATCCTGCCCTTAACCCAAATACGCGTTTCGATTCCGTTTTTCTGTGTTTATCCTACACCGGCTTTTATGGCGATACCGATAAGGTTCAACACCTGAAAGTTTACCAGTTGGATCAGGCTACCTCTAATTTTGTCGATACCGTTGCTTACCAGCTCAATTTTCAGCCGGACAGACCGTACCTTGGCAACTTGCTGGGAGAGGCAAACGTATCGCAGCCGTCGCTTAAAAATTATTCATTCTTAAAAACGTCTTTAAAGGATTCCGTTACCCGGCAGATACGTATTAAGCTAAACCCCGCATTTTTAAATGCATTGGCACAGGGCGATTCTGCCATCGGTAGTCCCAATAATTTCTTTCACAGTGATTCACTTTTTAAAGAAAAGTTCAAAGGATTTGCCGTAGTGGCAGATGGAGCCAGTGATGCGAATGGCCTGTTTTATATTAGCCTGACGGATCCGGCGACCAGGTTGGAAATCTATTATGTTGCCGCAAATGCCGGCAAGCTGGATACTGCATTTTCGTCTTTCCCTGTTTCTACCGGAACAGTAATTTCAGCTTCTGCCAATGCTAACTCGGTTGTAAGGGATACTTCTTCATCGGAATTTCCAAGATCAGTTGATCCAACCGCACTGTACATTCAATCAGCGCCAGGCTCAGCTATCGGTTTAAAGATACCACAGCTGTCCTCTTATGCTAACCGGATAGTACATCGTGCGGAAATATTTGTAGAGCAAATACCCGGCGGACCGCTTGATGAAAAATTAACTGCACCATCTTATTTATACCTTGACCTGGTTGATGATACCGGTAAAAGATTCAAGCCTGTGTATTATGATTTGAATCCAAATGAATTTTATAATCCTGATTTCACCACCACCGGATTTTTCCCTACGGATGTCGACAATGGCTATTACGGTGGCTATTTAAGGTCAATGACAGATGGCTCAGGTAAAAGGTCCTTTTATACATTCAACCTTACCAGGTATGTACAGAACCTGGTAACGAAAGGTGGTACCAATTATAAGTTAAGGGTTTCAGCTCCGTATAATTTAAGCTATTACGGGCTTAACCTAAGGTATAAAAATAACCTTGCCTTTGGACGAGTGAAAATTGGTAACGGAGCGAATGCAAATTACCGGCTTCGAATGCGTGTGGTTTGGTCTAAAATATAAAACAATAAAATTGAATGGCCCCCGTTTTAGCGGGGGCTTTGTTCTTTACATTACTACCCCTATCTTTGCACCTCAAAATTTAAAAATATATGCCTTATTTGTTTACATCAGAGTCCGTTAGTGAAGGACATCCGGATAAAGTCGCTGATCAGATTAGTGATGCTTTAATTGATAATTTTTTAGCGTTTGACGCCAATAGTAAAGTTGCGTGCGAAACACTGGTTACAACCGGGCAAGTAGTACTGGCCGGAGAAGTAAAGAGTAAAGCATACCTGGATGTACAGGAAATTGCCCGTGGTGTGATCCGAAAGATCGGTTACACTAAGAGTGAGTATATGTTTGAAGCTAATTCATGTGGCATATTATCCGCTATTCACGAGCAGTCTGCTGATATCAACCAGGGCGTAGATAAAAAGAAAAAAGAAGAGCAGGGAGCCGGGGACCAGGGAATGATGTTTGGGTACGCAACAAATGAAACAGAGAACTATATGCCGCTGGCACTGGACCTTGCGCATTTCCTTTTAATTGAATTAGCAGCCATACGCCGCGAAAACAAGGACATTAAATATCTTCGCCCTGATGCCAAGAGCCAGGTTACACTCGAATACGATGATAACAACAAGCCGGTTCGCATCGACGCGATCGTAATATCTACGCAACACGATGATTTTGGGAAAGAAGAAACCATGCTTGCCAAGATCAAAAAGGATGTAATTAATATATTGATACCAAGGGTAGTGGCGAAATATCCCAAGTATGCAAATTTATTCAACAACAAGATCAAGTACCATATTAACCCAACGGGCAAATTCGTAATTGGTGGTCCGCACGGCGATACAGGATTGACCGGCCGTAAAATAATTGTTGATACCTATGGCGGAAAAGGAGCCCATGGTGGTGGCGCGTTTAGTGGAAAAGATCCCAGCAAAGTAGATAGAAGCGCCGCTTATGCCACACGTCATATTGCCAAAAACCTGGTAGCAGCAGGCCTTTGCGAAGAAGTATTGGTACAGGTTAGCTATGCGATCGGGGTTGCTCAGCCAACAAGTATAAACGTAGTAACATACGGTACAGCCAAAGTAAATTTAACTGATGGAGAGATCGCTAAAAAAGTGATGGCAATGAAATGCTTCGACATGCGTCCTTACTTTATCGAACAACGGCTTAAATTGCGCAACCCGATCTACAGCGAAACAGCAGCTTATGGTCACATGGGCCGCAAGAGCGAAGTGGTTGAAAAAGTATTTACCTCACCTTATGGCAAAGCGGTTACTAAAAAAGTTGAATTATTTACCTGGGAAAAACTCGATGCGGTAAAAGATGTAAAGAAAGTATTTGGATTGAAATAAAGATTTTATAAATCCCGGAACCGGGAACTTTGAAAAACCATAAGTTGAACAGCTTATGGTTTTTTTATGGCATTAATAAAACATAATTTTGACTTGTGAAAAATTTCAGGCAACAACAACATCGCCCCAAAAAAAATACATTGGTTATTGGCCGGAAGGCCGTGATTGAAGCCATGCAGTCCGGTAAACAATTGGAGCGCATTTACATGCAGACCACCATCCACGGTGAAGTGATCGATGAGATCAGGAAACTGGCAGAGCAACGGCTCGTGCCTGTCAACAAGGTTCCCGTGGAAAAACTCAACGGGTTCAATGTGAGTAACCATGAAGGGGTAATTGCGGTGATCAGCAAAATTCAGTACCAGGACCTGCAGGATGTGATCTCCTTTATCGTTGACAAGGGAGAAGTTCCATTATTTTTAATCCTGGACGGCATCACCGATATCAGGAATATCGGCGCCATTGCGAGAAGCGCGTTTTGTTTTGGTGTAAACGCCATCATCATTCCGGATAAAGGCGTTGGCGCTTTAAATGAAGACGCTATTTTAACATCGGCGGGCGCATTGGAAAAGATCGCTGTTTGCCGGGTCGGCAGTTTAATGAAGACCGTAGATGAATTACACCTTAACGGCATCAAGGTTTTTGCCAGTGAAATGACGAGTACCAAAAAGCTATTTGAGCTGGATCTGAAAGAACCTTGCGCATTGGTAATGGGTGGTGAGGAACACGGTGTGTATCCCGCCCTGATGAAAATATGCGATGAGCAATTTCAGATACCAATGACAGGCGATTTTGAGTCCTTGAACGTATCGGTAGCCACCGGCATTATTTTGTATGAAGCGATGAAGCAGCGAATGGTGTAGGCTGACCTGTTCGCACCGCGTACACGAATTTGATTAATTGACTTTGTCTTTTTATTCATAGTTTACTTTTTGATTGTAATTACATGCAAAATACCCGTACCATTTTTTTGCTGCTGCTCATTTATTTATTAAGCGGCAACCGGGTTGTATCTCAAATAAATACACGTGATTCTTTAGAGCTGATCGACCTTTACGATAGCACGAATGGGGTGGGTTGGAACCAAAACAACAACTGGAAAACTACTGCACCGGTAAGAACCTGGTATGGAATAAGCGTCACCAATAACAGGGTTACAAGAATTCAAATGCTGGGAAATCATATGTCCGGTCATTTTCCGGCTTCCTTTGGTAACCTGGATAGCCTGAATTCATTATCGATGATAGATGATGGAATTGGAGGTGTAATTCCGGCGTCATTTGGTAACCTGACTGCTTTAACGGCCCTGGATGTGGGTGGCAATATTTTAACGGGAGAGCTACCGTCTTCTTTTGGTAACCTGATAAATTTGGTCGTTTTAGATATCTATGGTAATCAATTCATTGGTGAAATACCGGCTTCTTTTAAGAATTTAAAAAAACTGGTTTGTATCGATATGATTGCGAACCAATTTAGCGGGAATATATTTGAAAATTTGGGTCACCTTGAGTTTTCCTGCCTGTCTGTTTATAATAACCAATTCACCTTTAGCGGCATGGAAGAAATGGCAGACCATTTTAAAAACAGTCCGTACAAAGAAAGTTTTGAATATTCTCCACAGGCAAATATCCCGGTAATACAAACTAATAACCAGTTGGCAGTTTCCGCAGGTGGACATGTGAATAACAACAGCTATAACTGGTATAAAGAAGGAGAAGGATTGATTGCCACAATTGTAGGCGACTCTGTATATAAACCAGTTACACCAGGCAATTATTATGTAGAAGTGACTAATTCCATTGCAACAGCGCTCACTCTTAAAAGTAATACCGTTAAAGCAAGGGCGGTTACTATTTATCTATGTCCGCCAATTGCATCTGTTGATTTGTTCTCCGATATTACCGGTACAAGTTACCAGTGGCAACAAAGCAGTGACGGTGTTAATTTTGTTAACCTTGCAAATGGTGCTAATTATTCCGGGACTTCGGCTATGAGCCTTACATTGATAAATATCCCATCCTCCTGGTATGGGTATCAATACAGGTGTATAACTAACAATGGTACCAGCACCGTATCCGGCATCGCTTTTTCTGACAAGCTGATCACAGGTGCGGGCGCTGCCTGGGAAGAGCCGGCTAACTGGAGTTGCGGAAAGTTACCAGATGAATATACCGACGTGATCATTGCCGGAGGTGTGTTTATATTAAATAGTGATGTAACAATAAGAAGCCTGGAACTTTCTTCCCAGGCATCGTTACAGGTAACAACAGGGCATGTTTTGACTATTAAAGAGCATTGACCAGGTAAAGTTTTAGATAGATTAAAGTTGTTTATTCCCGCCAACTCCCTATCGGTATCCCCTTTGTAGCAATTATAATAAGAGTTGAACCTGCTCCATCAGAGTAGCCCTGTGTTGATATTTGGCAGGGGCGTACCTAGTGTTTGCAAGAAAACGCTGAAACCCTTTACAGACAATGAATGGTGGAGATTTTTCTTGTTGAATATTATTAGTCTTAAACTAAATAAATGGCCTAAATAAATATGACTGATCTGTTTAATAAAAGGCATTTAAGGGTGGCCACTGTTTGATCTTCTACACTAGTAAGCGGGCTAGCTGCCTTTCGTTGGTTCGGTTCCGATGAAATCGGAATTGAAAAAATGCGCAGCCTATTTTTTCAAAGAAGCAAAAACAGCAGCGTTCCGGTTATGCAGCCTGCCGGCTGCGGAGGCAAAAGTAGAGAGTTCACAGGTAGTGGGTGAAGTGAAGGTTCGGATTATAAAATATTCTAAAACCCTTACCAGCTATTAATAACAGCGTTTTCTTGCAGACACTACCTACGGCACGCAAAATATGGAAGATCGCTATCTGCAAAGAGACGGCTACGCCGGGGCAAACCCATTTGCAAAACTATCTTAATGAGTGGGATATATTTATCGCCTGGAATTAGCTCAAATCATTAGTTTATTTTTTGATCTTATTCCTGCAAATCGTTTTCCGTATAATTTGTTCCTTCGGCGGTTTTACTTGAATTAGCTACAAGCGTATCAATGGTTTTTATTTCACCAGGCGTAAAATAGCGCCATTTGCCAATTGGCAGATCTGCAAGGGTAATATTCATTATCCTTACGCGTTTAAGTGTGACCACATTGTAACCCAATGCCAGGCACATCCGCCTGATCTGCCTGTTCAGTCCCTGTGTGAGGATGATCCGGAAGCGGTTTTTGCCTTCCTGTTTCACAAAACATTTTTTAGTAACGGTGTCCAGTATGCGCACTCCATTGCTCATCTTATCAATGAACATGGCATTGACCGGCTTGTCAGTTGTAACTACATATTCTTTTTCATGATTATTGCCGGCGCGCAATATTTTATTGACAATATCACCATCATTGGTCAAAAATATCAATCCCTCAGAAGGCTTGTCCAGCCTGCCGATCGGGAATATCCTGCTTTTGTAATTGATGAATGAAATGATATTGAATTTATCTTTCAGATCGGTGGTACAGGTAATGCCTACAGGTTTATTAAATACAATATAAACCGTCTTGTCTTTCGTTTTGACGGGCTCACCATCTATTTCCACTACATCACCCGGCATTACCCGGTTGCCTTTGATTGCCACATTATCATTGATGGTAACCCTTCCCTGGACAATATATTTATCCGCTTCCCTGCGGGAGCAAAAACCTGTTTCGCTGATGTATTTATTTAAACTATTATCCATGAAGAGATGAGCATTGGCTTTAAAATAAGGCGTTACGAAGCAACC
>JBDSLD010000309.1:0-17395 GCA_039916545.1 Ferruginibacter sp. | reverse complement strand
TCTTTTCAAAATTACCCATGCACCAGGTGCCGATACCTGGTTGAAAATCGGGTTATATGTTGAAGCTGGTATATTTTTGGGTTACGCCCTTTTATATGTATTTGCTCCACCTCCTGAAGCTCATATTCCAGCAGCTCCGGCTGTACCGGTGGAAACAGGCAATCCGGCATTAAAAAGCATGGATAAAATGTTGCAGGAAGCTGATATCACACCAGCAAGCATGAAAAAATTAAGTGAAGGCTTTTCTAAATTAGGCACTACCGTTGGCGGGATCTCCGATATCGGTGATGTCGTAAAGTCAACTACAGAATTTGGAACTAAAACAAAGGAAGCTACTACTGCCATATCAAATATGTCGACTGCATTTAATAACAGCGCTACCAATATGGCTTCATTTAATAACGTATCTGAAAGCGCTAAAGGATTTCACGAGCAGGTGCAGGTACTTACAAAAAACCTGGGTAGTTTGAATACAATTTATGAATTGGAATTAAAAGAAAGTAATAACCACCTGAAAGCGTTAAATAGTTTTTATGGTAAAATGGCTGAGGCTAGCAGTGCAATGATGGCCAGCGTGGACGATGCTAACAAGGCAAAAGACCAGATCAGCTTATTGGCAGGCAATCTCGGCAAATTAAACGCAGTGTATGGCAACATGTTAAGTGCTATGCAAGGCAAAAACTAAATAGATATTTTTATTGATCCTCTTTAACGAAACCATGAACTTGTATTTCGTTTCATCTGATGAATAAATAACCCAAGCAATCAATTCATTAAAACAAACCGTAAATCTGAAATACTATGGCTTTACCTAAAGAGCCCCGGCAGAAGATGATCAACCTGATGTACCTGGTGTTAACAGCATTGTTAGCATTGAATGTATCAAGTGAGATCCTGAACGCCTTTAAAGTGGTTGATATTAGTTTGCAGAATTCAAGCAATAACCTTGCTGCTGCAAACAGTACACTATACAAATCATTGAATGAGAAATTGGCCGATGCAAAGACTGCTGACAAAGCAAAGATCTGGCAGCCTAAAGCAGAGCAGGCAAAAAAATTGTCTGATGAAATGACCAACTATATCGAAAGCCTTAAAAAGGATTTGAAAATTACGGCCGGGTTGGAAATGAGAGAAGGAAAAGAGTCTTTTAAAGAGGATAATCTTGATGCAGCAACCCATTTATTTGATACTCAAGGCAAGGGTAAAGAATTGGAAGCAAAGCTTAAAGCCTATAAGGCAGCTATGCTTGCTATTGACCCTCAAATAAATACAAAATTCGGCAAAACCTTGCCGGTAGATGTAGACCCGCCTGTTGGACAGGATGGAACAGTAAAGGATTTTACCAATGCGTATTTTCATATGACACCTACTGTTGCAGGATTGACATTGCTTAGTAAATTTCAAAATAATATCAAGAACGCAGAAAACCAGGTTGTAACATTTTGCCATGAGCAGATCGGCGCAGTTGCGGTAATATTCGATAAAACGGGAGTATTAGTAGGACAAAGTTCTAATTATATAATGCCCGGACAAGAGATGACCATCACAGCTGGTATTGGTGCCTATAGTTCAGCAGCCCAACCACAAATTTCAATCGGCGGTTCAAATGTGCCGGTAATAGATGGTAAAGGTACTTATAAGGTGGCTGCAAGCGGTGCAGGCGCTCACACCGTTCCTGTTACGATCAGGTATCTGGATCAACAAGGTGCTTCTCAAACGAAAACTGAAAATGTAGAATATACTGTCGGTACGCCAGGTGGTGCGGCAATTATGCTTGACAAAATGAATGTGTTTTATATTGGAGTAGATAATCCAATTACCATATCTTCTGGTTCAGGCTGGGATAAAACCAGTGTGAGTATGACTGGCGGAACATTAAGCGGTTCTAATGGAAGTAGGGTTGTAAAAGTAACTACACCGGGTAAAGCTTCCATTACTGTTAATGCAGATGGCAAGACTACACCATTCGACTTCAGGGTAAAAGAAATTCCGGATCCTGTATTCAAGGTTGGGCCAGGAGGAACAAGGATGCAGTCTGTTACTTTTAAAGGGCAACAGTATTGCCGTGCAGAATTAGAAAAATTTGATTTCGATGCCAGGTTCAATGTGGTTAGTGCAACTGTTTACTTTTCCGGAGCTAATTTCCCGAACTTTCAACAGGCTTCTTTGACAGGAAACAGCCTGGCTCCTTTGAACGCATTGATTCAAAAATCCGGTCCTGGTACTACTATAACTTTTGACAATGTTAGAGTTGCCGGACCTGATGGTAAACAGCGATCCATACAAGGTGTGGGCATCATGTTATATTAACGTTTAAAAATTTATGCGATGATGATAAAGCATTCTGTAAAATTTGTTGTGTTGTTTGTTTTTATGTGTTTGTGCATTACTATAGCGCAGGCACAAAAAAAACCGGCTAAAAAGCGTTCTGCACAAAAACGCCCTAATACCACCAAAACAACAAGAGGAAGAACAAAGGCTAACATAACACCTACAGCCCAGGTTGATTCTGTCGCTACAGCAGTAGCGCCGGCAGCAGAACCTGTTGTAGATAGTTTGCCGATAAGAAAAGTTAAGAAATCGCTTAGACAGGATGATGCAGTGGAAACCAAGGATATTCGTGACAGAATTCCGCTGGCTTACGAGCATATCAGGGTAGACGATGCTGTGTACCGTCATAAAATATGGCGTGAAATTGATACAAGAGAAAAAGTGAACCTTCCTTTCCGGTATGCCGCAGACGAGAATAATGGTAACCAACGATTTATTTCAATTTTGATGAAAGCGATCCAGGACAGTGCTGTTACCGTTTTCGATGCTATTGACGACAGGTTCACAACACCATTAACTATTGGAGAAGTTGCGAAAAAAATATCAGGTGACCCTGTAATTGTGGATCAGTATGATTCATTAGGTAATAAATCAGGCTCTAAAACAGTACTGAACGAAGTAAACCTGGATTCCTTTTATAAGTTCAGAATTAAAGAAGAAGTGATTTTTGACAAAGAAAGCTCACGTCTTTTCTGGAGGATACTGGGTATTGCCCCACTTAAAAGGGTAATCACAACAGCAGGTGCTGACCTTGGTGAAACTGAATTGTTTTGGGTATATTATCCTGATATGCGGCCGATTTTCGCGAAGTACGAAGTGTACAATGGTAAAAACTATGGTGCAAGAATGAGTTGGGAAGAACTATTTGAAAGCAGGATGTTCAGTGGCCGTATTATTAAGAGCACACTTGATAACCCATTCAGCCTTCCGATCAAGGAACAGACCGGTTTAAAAGAAAATGGAGTTTTTCAATTGTTGGAAGGTGAAAGAATCAAAGAGAAAATATTTAACTACGAGCAGGATTTATGGAGTTATTAGTTAATTAAGAAATTATATATAGAAAAGCCCCTGGATTATTCCGGGGGCTTTTTTAATATTATAGCGCTCTTTTTTCAGTTTCATATACCTATCGCCATTGGCGAAATAAAGTTTACTATTTAAAAAATACCCACTTTAGGGTATAGGTGATACCAGAATTGTCTTTATATTTGTCCTGGTTTTTCATAGGATATTGGATTTTAAAACGGGGCTGGATTTTTATCCTGGCCCTTTTTTTATTTATCAAGCGAAATATTGATTCCTGTAAAATAGTCCCTGATCAATTTTGCTCTTGAATTGCCAATTACCTCCGCCAGTTCATCCGCAGATTTCTCCTTGATATTTTTCACCGATTTAAATTTCTTTAGAAGCATATCTATCGTAGTCCTGCCAATACCATCTATCATTTCGAGTTCATTTTTAAGCGTGCCCTTACTGCGTTGGTTGCGATGAAAAGTAATACCAAAGCGATGAACCTCATCCCGTATCCTCCTGATCAATTTTAAGCTCTCGCTGTCCCAAGGCAATTTTTTTGATTCCTGGTCGCCGTAAAAAAATAACTCCTCTTCATTTTTTGCCAGTCCGACCAATGTTGTTTTGCCTTCCAGCCCTAATATTTTAATGCTTTCCATAGCGGCGCTTAACTGTCCTTTACCGCCGTCAATGATTACCAATTGGGGGAAAGGCTTTTGTTCTTCCGACATGCGTTTGTACCTCCGCAACACCACTTCCGACATGGTGGCAAAGTCATTGATGCCCGTGACCGTTTTTACATTAAATCTCCGGTAATCGTTTTTGCTTGGCTGCCCGTTTTTAAAACACACCATGGCGGATACCGGGTAACTACCCTGGAAATTTGAATTATCAAAACACTCGATATAAACCGGGATATCCTTGAGTTGCAAGTCCTTTTGTAACTGTACCAATACATCGTTGATCTCACCCGAACTTTTGTCTTCCAACAACAACATTTTGTTCTTCTTCAGCTCTTCTTTAAAATAATTTACATTCTTCTCGGAAAGTTCAAGGAGCTTTTTTTTGTCGCCTGCCTGGGGAACTGTAACCGTTGTTTCGGCAGATGGATAATCGATCGGGAAAGGGATTATGATTTCTGTAGCCTCACTATTAAAAGTCTCTCTTAACTGTGCTATCGCGAAGCTTAATACTTCACCCGCAGGCTCATCCAGTTTCTTTTTCAGCGTAATTGTTTTTGTTAAAACAATGGTTCCATTATTGACTGCTAAATAATTTACATAAGCTGTGTCTCCTTCTTCTAAAATGCTAAAAACATCGACTGTTCCGGTTCGCTCATTTACGATAGTTGACCTGGCTTTATAGACCTGTACATGATCCAGTTTTTTCTTTATTATTTCCGCTTTTTCAAATTCAAGTTGTTGCACATGATGCTGTATCTCTGATCTGTAGTAGTGAATAACGGGCGATAAGTTCCCTTTTAGCAAACTTTTTAACCGTTCTATACCTTCGCTGTAATCCCCGGCGGATTGAAACCCTTCGCAAGGGCCTTTACAGTTGCCAAGATGATATTCCAGGCAAACTTTAAATTTCTTTTTTTCGATATTGGCCTGGGAAAGATTAAGCTTACAACTTCGTAATTGTATGTTTTGCTTGATAAGGTTGAGCAGTTCCCGCACTTTTCCAACTGAGGTGTAAGGACCAAGGTATTGTGATCCGTCATTGATTTTTCTCCTGGTAAAAAATACCCTGGGAAACGACTCGTTTTTAATAACGATGAAAGGATAACTTTTGTCATCTTTCAAATTGATATTGAATAGCGGCTGGAAATTTTTTATTAAAGAGTTCTCCAACAGGAATGCATCCTGCTCGCTGTTTACAATAGTAAATTCAATTTTACGGATCCGGTTGACCAGTTCGTGTGTTTTGTAGTTGGTATATGTTTTAGAGAAATAGGAGCTTACTCTTTTGCGCAAATTTTTTGCCTTACCTACATATAGCAATTCATTCCCGGCATCATAATATTTGTAAATGCCAGGTTGTATGGGGATTGTGTTTGCTATTGCGGTAAACTCCTGTTGCGTCATTATTTAAGTAACTGAGGTACTGGTAATGGATAGGCAAAATTAACAAGCATTGACCGATATTTCATACTCAGTTTAAAAGTATAGTAATTCGTTAGCAATATTTATTGTGGCGTATTGGCAGGGGTAATTATACTCCTGACCGGATTGGCTAAGCTCGTAAATTTCTACCCCTCGTTTATTCCTTTTTAGGAGATGGAGTAAAGTCCCAAATAAAAAACACTTCCTTTAATAATTCCATATTACCATCCGGTTTATTGAGGATGGTAGATATCTTAGCAGATTTATTGGTTTGCCAGGTAAGTTGCTGGGTATATACCTGCCCGTTGTCTTTTATAGATTTTACAAGATAGACTTTAACCACCCTTTCTGTTTCCGGATTAACATACACATCCCAATGGCGCAACGTAATGGAATCAGGAATAACTCCTATTGGATCATAGGTAAAAGTAATCGTGTTTAATGTCTGGTCATTAAAACTTATCTCCTTAAAATATTTTGTAAAGTTAGACTCACTTATTACGGGGGTAAGGAATGGCAGGAGCAGCGGTTTAAGATTTTCTTTAGGGATCCAGGCGGAGTCGACTTTATTTTTAATGACAGTTATTTGCAAAGGGGTAACGGGCAAGGAGTCCAGCGTAATTATCTGGCCCTTAATAAACGAGGTAACAGGAAAAAACGAATCAGTTTTTTTCTCAACGATTTCGACGTCTGTATTTGCAACAGGCTGGTTATCGTTATTGGAGCAACTATGTAAAATGATAAGTAGGGATACAATGATATAGTATTTAGTCATATATCAAAATTACATAAAACCTGTTGGAAACAAAAAGCCGCTGCAGGGTACGAAGCAGCGGCGATTTGAAAAAGGTCCTTGTGGGATATCATACAAACGATATTCTAAGAAAAAAATTGTATTTATAATTATTTTATTGTTTTAGAAATGCCAAATTTCAACCCATAATTAAGTAATTTTTCTTCAACAGCAATTTGCTTACTGTTTGTTGAAAATAACTGGGTTCTAAATTGCGGGCCTAACTGAAAGATAATGCCGCTGCTGGCTTTGTAGCTTAAGAAGGTTTCTACCCCTGCATTGAAGTTCCACCTGTTTAGCATGGAGGCTTCTTTTACAAAGTTACGCCTGTCTGAAGAGATCAGGTAAGATTTACCCATCGGTATGTAAGTAGGTTGAACCGTTACGCCAAAATTCCATTGTAAATTTTCGTTGCCTAAAAGCTTGATTTCAGCGCCCATCGGTAGTGAAAACTGGAAGGTTTCGTTATGAAGCTTAACTGATTCAAGTCCGTATTTATTAGAATATGGAGTCGTTCTGATTTCTTCGTAAGAGACATTTGTTTTATAATCATTGATGGTTATTTTAGTAGCCATCGGGTGAGTATTTTGAAATGCCTCTGTATTATACCTCGTATAATTCAATTGTAATCCCGCCTTTAATTTTAGTCTTTTAGAAACTGAATACAACAAACCTGTTCCAATTTCAAGGCCCATTGAAGGTTTTTGAACTACTGACTTATTTATATCCTGGCTGAAGGTTGAAAGAGCAAGCGGAGTAGTATTGGTGGAGTTAAGGAACCTGCCAAAATTGGGGTCAGTGTACAGCACCCGGTAGACAACTGAAGGAGTAACGTAGAGTTGCCATGCCAACTTGTTGGCCCATTTTTTTGTGGCCGGTCTGTGGTATGCAGCGTAATTTTCGATCCAATCTTTATCTTCTGCAGAAATAAAACCCTTCTTATTAACTAAAGCAGTATTGCTTTCAATTACCGAGTTAGCTTTTTGTATTGTTACTGTTGCTGTTTGACGTTGTGTTAAAAAATCGCTGATAAGTAAACCTTGTATGCCATCCTTTATTACCGTTTTCTGCGAATACATTAACCCTGTGGGCTGATCGCCGGTAAAAATAATATTGAGATCATTGCCATTGGTTTCAGGTTGAGCGTTTTGTGCACCAACCACCAAATTGGAATTGGATGCAGCCTGCTTTTTGTCAACGGAACCTGCGTTTAAATTGCTATACTTTTCGCCCTGATTGTTAGTAGTAACCGGTTGCTGCATGATTCCGGCAAAAGATAATCCGAGGGCATTGACCTTATTGCCTGTGCCACTTTTTGTATTGTCGTTCAGGATATCCGCAGCGAGAATGCCGGAGCTATTATTTATTCCCGCCTGTAATTCGTTTAATTTGATTGTATTGTCAACAGGGATCTGAGAAAAAGAAGGTAAAGATTTTGCAGTAGCGGCTATTTTTGATTGTGAACTGTTTTTAACTGTTAATGCTGTTTGGGATGGCGTATTTTTTGTATTGAGATATCCCATTAAAAGCAAGGAAGTCACCAGCATAATACTCATGGCGACCGAGGGCCATTTTCGTCCGGGATGTATATTATTGTAGATGCTGTGCCATATCCGTTTGGAAGGGTACATCCTGAATTCGTCTGACTTTTCTCTCAGCAATCGTTCAAAATCGTCAGTATGAAAATTTCTGTCCATCTTTCACAAGGTTTCTTTATGTTCCATGTTAGCGTTGGTAAATCTCTTATTTTGTTGCCACTGCACCGAAAAATGGCGTTTTGACACGTGGCTTTAATATTATCTTTTTCTTTACTAATACATCTTCAAGCATTGCTTTGGCTCTTGTGTACTGGGATCTGCTGGTACTTTCTTCAATATCCAGCATATTTCCGATTTCCTTATGCGAATATCCTTCTATAGCATATAAGTTCAACACCGTTCTATACCCGATCGGTAATAGCCTGATACATTCAACCACTTCTTTTGCCTGCATGATCGATGGAATACTTTCTTCCCTTATTCCTATTCCACCGGCAAAAGTTATATCGACACTGTCAGAGAACTTTTTATTTTTCTTGAGCACATTAATACAGGTATGTACCACTATTCTCCTGATCCAACCTTCTAAAGCACCTTCGCTTCTATACTGATGTATCTGAGAGAATACTTTTATAAAACCTTCCTGTAGCATGTCTTCCGCATCTTCCCTATTTTTTGAAAAACGGTAACATACGCCTAACATCCTGGGACTAAATCGACTATACAATGCCTCCTGCGAAGCTGCATTGTTTGAAAGACATCCGGCCAGCATAAGCTCTTCTGTCATATTGGTGCTTTGATTACACTATAAATATAGACAATTAAATAAATAAACTGCTGCTTTTGACTAAAAAAACGACCATATTTTGATTAAAAAGACCAACACCAGCACAGCAGAATAGCAAAAAAAATTACCAATCCGATCAGATCAGGATATTTCCCGTCATTTCGGTTGGTATCGGTAATTGCATCATGGTTAAAATGGATGGAGCGACATCACCCAGTTTACCACTTTTGACAGTGCCTTTCCATTCTTTATCAATCACAAAAAAAGGAACCAGGTTTAAGGAATGTGCCGTATTGGGACTGCCATCTTCATTTATTTCATAATCGGCATTTCCATGATCTGCCAGCAGAAACACAGCATAGTCATTATTCAATGCTGCAGTCACCACCTTCTCTACACAGGCATCTACCGTTTCAACGGCTTTAATAACAGCGCTCCATACGCCGGTGTGCCCTACCATATCGGCATTGGCAAAGTTCAGACAGATAAAATCTGCTGTTTTATTGTTTATCTCCGGTACGATGGCGTCTGCCAATTCATAGGCGCTCATTTCAGGTTGCAGGTCGTAGGTTGCTACTTTCGGTGAAGGGATCATTATCCGCTTCTCCCCTTCAAAAGGTTGTTCCCGTCCCCCGCTAAAAAAGAACGATACGTGCGGATATTTTTCAGTCTCGGCTATACGGATCTGGGTTTTGCCATTTTGTTGTAAAATTTCCCCCAGGGTATTTATCAAATCGTCATTTTCAAATATCACTTCTACCTTGCTAAAGCTTTGGTCGTATTGGGTCATCGTTGTATAATGCAGGTCCAATTTGTGCATGTCAAAATCGGGGTGGTCCTTTTGCGTCAGCACTTCTGTAATTTCCCTGCAGCGGTCAGTTCTAAAATTAAAACTGATCACTACATCGCCATTTTCAATCTTGCTATTGGCGATGTTTTTATTGATGATAGGTTTGATAAATTCATCGGTTGTACCTTCTTCGTATGATTTTTTTACGGCACCCAGGATATCCGTTGTCTCAAGTCCAATGCCCTTGACCATCCCATCGTAAGCCAATTTTACCCTTTCCCATCTTTTATCCCTGTCCATTGCATAATACCGCCCGGTCACGGTAGCGATGGCTCCGGTCGATTTGCCGAGGTGATCCTGTAAATCAGTTAAAAAACGCAGGCCACTTCTTGGATCAGTATCTCTTCCGTCTGTAAATGCATGAACCAATAAATTTTGCAATCCTTCTTCTCTGCAAAGCGATGCAATAGCCTTTACATGATTGATATGTGAATGCACTCCACCATCACTTACCAGGCCTATCAAATGCAATGGCTTGTTGTTTTGTATGGCATACCGGATAGCATTTAACAAAATTTTGTTTTTTTGAAATTCGCCATTGCGGATGCCCACGTTTATTCGCTGAAGTTCCTGGTATACGATCCTTCCCGCACCGAGGTTGAGGTGACCAACTTCACTGTTGCCCATCTGGCCGTCCGGCAATCCCACTTCTTCCCCGCAGGTGACCAATGTGGCATTGGGATAATTTTTATATAGAGAGGTTACAAAGGGCGTATTGGCATTTTGAATGGCATCGCTGCTTTTTATCTTTCCAAGTCCCCAGCCATCCATTATAACGAGTATTGTTTTTTTTGTATTCATCTTTCAAAGTTAACTTTTTTACAGGTTTTGAAAAAAGCTAATTATCTTTTCACTTCAATTACCTGCGCAATCTTTAAGGCTGGCACGTTTTTGGCAAATTCTTATCCTCTAAAAAATTACTCTTTATGAAACATTTTTTTACACTGTCCGCGCTTTTAATTTGTTTATCGTCCTTTGTAAAAAATGTTGGGATCGATGATGTAATCGCTGCAATGAAAACCGGAAGTTCGGCCTCGGTGGCAAAATATTTTGACAACAGTGTTGAGATAAGCATGCCCGATAAAAGCAACAGTTATAGTAAAAGCCAGGCAGAATTGGTATTGAAAGATTTTTTTGCCTCTAATCCCGTTAAAAGTTTTGAAATAATTCACAAAGGCGAAAACGCAGGTTCTCAATATTGCATCGGCACCTTGCAGACAAAGAACGGATCTTACCGCACTACCATTTTCATGAAGCAAAAAGATAACAAGCAGGTACTGCAGGAATTGCGTTTTGAAAATCGTTAACCTACATGCTGGTTGTTATTTTGACAGATCGTCCATGCCGTAAATAATTGGATTTAAGGGCTGGTCTTTACTATTTTTCCAACCAACAAATACTAGATAAATTTGCGGATGATAAATTACGAACAACAGTTGGACCTGCTGATAAAAAATGCATTGGCAGAAGATATCGGGGATGGGGACCATTCTACTTTGTCATGTATATCACCCTATGCAAAAGGCAGGGCGGTATTAAAGATCAAGGAAAACGGGGTACTTGCAGGTATGGAGGTAGCTGAAAAAATATTCCGTTTTATGCAGCCGGATATTATGTTTACCAGGGATAAAAAGGATGGCGACGAAGTGGTTTTTGGTGAGATTGCATTTAATGTGGAGGCCAATGTGCATACTATCTTACAGTGCGAACGGCTGGTGCTGAACTGTATGCAACGCATGAGCGGGATCGCCACATTGACTAAACAATATACAGACAAATTAAACGGCTACACTACCAGGTTACTGGATACCCGCAAGACAACGCCAAATTTCAGGGTGTTGGAAAAGGAAGCTGTACGAATAGGTGGCGGGGTAAACCATCGTTTTGGTTTGTATGATATGATCATGCTTAAAGACAATCACATCGATTACTGTGGTGGTATTGAAAAAGCCATAGAGATGGCTTACGAATATACACAAAAGAAGAAGCCGGGATTGAAAATTGAAATTGAGACACGTAGTATCGATGATGTAAAGAGAGTGATGGCGATTGGAAAAGTAGACCGAATTATGCTTGATAATTTTACACCCGAAATAATAGTGGAGGCTTTGCAAATCATTAACGGAAAGTATGAGACAGAAGCCAGTGGGGGAATAAATTTGAATAATATTGAGGCCTTTGCAGCAACAGGTGTTGATTACATATCAAGCGGTGCAATTATTCACCAGGCAAGAAGTTTAGACCTGAGTTTAAAGGCGGTAATATTGAAAGGTTAAATTATTTATGACAATTGTTTACCAAAAGGATCCCAATCCGGCAGTACTAAAAATATTAACATGGCTAAAATAAAATTAAACAACCTTGGTGGCCTGGTTTATTCAACGGATCCTACTTTTAAAGTAGAGTTAGAGCAGGCAGAAGAGCAGAAAACATTATTGCCTGCACAACAGAAACTAAAAATACGGTTAGATACCAGGCATCGTGCTGGCAAAGCAGTTACGTTAATAGAAGGTTTCATTGGCACACTTACAGATAAGGAGGAGTTGGGTAAAAAGCTTAAAGCATTTTGCGGCACCGGTGGATCTGTAAAAGAAGATGAAATAATAGTGCAGGGTGACAACCGGGACAAGGTGCTCTTGTGGCTGCAAAAAAATGGATTTGCCTCATCTAAAAAGATTTAGAAACAAACAACGGTTTATATTTTATTAATCAGGCTCAATGCCCCGCTCGGGCATTTTTTAACCTGTTCCATTATGCGGTCTGTAGTTGATTTATCCATATCGATCCAAGGCCTTCTTCTGGGATCAAATACTTCAGATAACCCCCTGGCGCAAACGGCCGAATGAATACATATATCAGGCTGCCATAAAATTGTTACGTCGTCTTTGGTATATGTATGCGATTTCATGTTACAAAGATTTAATGAATATTCATTATACAAATTACAACAAAAGGTCATTTTTTGAGTTATTTTTGTACAAATTCAAAGATACGATGATCTCAAAAATATCAGAAGGTATTACTGTTAGCGTGGAAACATTCTACCAGCCGGATTATAGTAATCCAGCCAACAGTGAGTATATGTTTGCCTATCGTATTTCGATTGAAAATAACAATCTTTACCCGGTAAAATTGCTGCGCAGGCATTGGTATATTTATGATGCCACCGGCACCCTGAGGGAAGTAGAAGGAGAAGGGGTGATTGGCGTACAGCCACAGATCAATTCCGGTGAAAAATACCAGTATGTCAGTGGCTGTAACCTTCGTACGGAAATGGGCAAAATGTATGGCACCTATTCCATGGAAAATGTTAATAATAAAAAGCTGTTCGATGTAATCATACCAGCCTTTGAAATGACAGTACCATTTAAGATGAACTAAATGATCAGTTTTAAGTAATATGACCTATCTTTAAAAAAGGCGCAAATAGCCCGGATCTTAATTGCAACACGATTGCACTTCTTTAAAATCCCAATATTTTATAATGGCAAAAGTAACGTTCGACAACAGGAACAACCAGTTCTATCAAAGTTTAAAAGTCTCCGTAGATCAATATTTCGAAACAAACCGCATTAAAAAAACAGGCGATTGGCGATTGTATATCAAGACAATCACACTGGTAGGTGCTGCAATCCTCATGTACTGCAGCCTGATGTTTTTTAAGATAAATGTGTTGCCTGCGCTGCTGATTTGTGCGCTGCTTGGTTTTACTTTTGCAAGTATTGGCTTTAGTGTAATGCATGATGCCAATCATGGCAGTTATAGTACAAAGCCCTGGTTGAATGACCTGCTCGGTTTATCGGCCAATGCCCTTGGCGCGAGTTCTTATTTCTGGAAACAAAAACATAATATTATCCATCATACCTATACCAATGTTGATGGGATTGACGATGATATTGCCAAAAGCCCGATCATCCGCCAATGCGAATCACAAAAGTGGGTGCCTGCGCACAAGGTCCAACATTTATACCTCGTACCAGTGTATGCGCTGTCTTCTATTTTTTGGGTATTCATAATGGACTTCACCAAATATTTTACCAGGAGAATATATACAACCGCAGCCTGGAAAATGACCACAAAAAATCATATTATTTTTTGGGCCACCAAAGCATCTTTCTTCACTTTCTATATGATCCTTCCAATAATGGTTTGGGGATTTGGCCCATGGTTACTTGGCTTTTTTACTTTGCACGCGGTAATGGGACTTACACTTTCACTGGTATTTCAACTGGCACATGTGGTAGAAAATACAGAATTTGAAAATGTTGCCCTTGACCAGACCAAGCATATTGAAACCGCCTGGGCAGAGCATGAGCTAAAAACAACTTCCAATTTTGCCATGAAAAATAAACTGATATCCTGGTTTGTCGGCGGATTAAATTTTCAGATAGAGCATCATCTTTTTCCCCGCGTAAGTCACATACATTATCCCGCGATCAGTAAGATAGTAATGGAAAAATGTATCGAATACAATTTACCATATAACAAGTATGATACTATGACGGAAGCGCTTGCCTCTCATTTTAAAGTAATGAAAATGTTAGGAAAAAGTCCTGTGGTGATAAAGCAAAGGCGCGCTGTTGCTGCATAATTGGCACATTATCGAGACAATCAATAAGCGCATTGATACTTACGGTTTATATTTTGCGTCCTGGAAAATTTGTTCTGCATCCAGTTTTATCAGCTGCGGCAATGTAGTCGCGCTATTTTTTAGCATATACTTTTTCACGATCTGCCAGCCTGCGAAGGAGCCGATATTGCCGGGGGCGCCTTCTCCCAACTCGGCAGTTTTAGGACTTTCCCCAATGTAATTTTTAATAATGTTTTTATCAGTTACCTGCAGGTAAGAATTCTTTACAAACATATCCCAGATCACTGCTTCGTGGGTGTATGCATCTGCCACCTGTTTTTTTGTGTATCCAATCAGTTTATACTCCTCTGTACCCGGTAAGAAACTGCTTAAAAGATATAAACGTTTTCCCTTTTCAACCATTTGATTTACCAACGGAAGGTCATCGTCTTTCGGCGGATACAAGTCATTTACAATATTATTCATACAGTTAACCGCAATATAAGCGGGTTCAAAACGGGTGGACACATATGCTGGATAGGTTTCCTGAACCAGGGCCGATTTATACAGATAAAAATCTTTCCCCAGGTGGTGTTGCAAACCAACAACAAAAGCTTCCCCGGTTAATAAAATATCACCGTACCCGTCGGCAGGTCCGATATAAGTAATTATTTTTTCAGGCAATTTATAGGTTGGAAAATAATATTTTACCAGCTGCGATCCTTTCTTTATTTCGTTTTCATAGTCGGCAAAATCCTTAAATACTTTTTCTGCGCTGTCATAGATTGGCCTGTAGGCTTTAATAAATCCATTGACGTAAGAGGCGGCGGTATCGGCCGGCCAGGACGGATCTACATTTAATATGGTATTCAGGTAGGTAGCGGTAAATGCAGGATTAGCGCTTTGTAACCGGCGGATATAAGTGAGCAAATCATTTGAAGTGGTATCAAATAAATTCCTTTCAAACCGATCAGTTGAAAGGTTGATCTTTATATTTGAAACATCCGGAGTTTTGTCGTGGTTATTGCAGGAAAACAAAAGGGAAGTAAATAAGACAGCAATGACAGATAATCTCGTACACATTAAAATGGGGTTGAATGTTTAACTTTGCCAGGAAATAAAAATGATTCAGAAAACATAAAGTTAAGCTCCCGGAGGGTTAAGGTTATGAAAATATTTTTGGCGCAACAAAACTATCACATCGGCAATTTTGAAAACAATACGCAAAAGATCATTTCCGCTATTGAAGCTGCGAAGAAACAAGGAGGCGATATTATAGTCTTCAGCGAATTGTGTATATGTGGCTATCCCCCCAGGGATTTTTTAGAATTTGAAGATTTTATCCGTAAATGTTATGCAGCCATCGATCTCATCAAAGAGCACGCAGATTCGATCGCGGTAATTGTTGGAGCGCCCGACAGAAACACAGTAAAGGAGGGTAAAGATCTTTTCAATGCCGCTTATTTTTTATACAATAGAGAAGTGAAAGCGATTGCTCACAAAACGTTGTTACCTACTTATGATATATTTGATGAGTACCGGTATTTTGAGCCCGCATATTCATGGAACGTGATCAAATTTAAAGGTAAAAAAATTGCCCTTACCATTTGTGAGGATATCTGGAACCTGGGCGATAATCCATTGTATCGCATCTGCCCGATGGATCATTTGATATTGCAGTCGCCAGACCTGATGATCAATATTTCGGCCTCTCCATTCGACTACACGCACGACGAAGGCAGAAAGGCGATCGTGAAGGCTAATGTAATGCAGTACAAACTGCCTATGTTTTATTGCAATGGAGTTGGCAGCCAAACAGAGGTGGTGTTCGATGGGGCTTCGCTGGTGTATGATAAAGCCGCTAATTTATGTGGGCTGCTACCCACTTTTGAAGAGTCGCTGGAAGGCTTTACACTAAATGATGATGGAACAATCGACGCGCCCGTAATAGAGCCGGCTGGCAATGCCACCGGCAGAGAATTAATGCCTATATCTTTGGAGGAAGACCTGAATATCGCGCAGGTGCATGACGCGATCGTGATGGGCATCAAAGATTATTTTACAAAGATGGGTTTTACCAAGGCCATCATCGGCAGCAGTGGCGGCATCGACAGTGCAGTAACTATTGCGCTGGCATGTTCCGCTCTAGGCGCAGGTAATGTAAGGTCTGTATTGATGCCGTCCCAATATTCTACCGGGCATTCGGTTGAGGATGCGGAACAACTAAGCAGGAACCTCGACAGTCCTTACGATATCATACCGATCAAAAATATTTATGATGTTTTTTTGACTGAATTAAAGCCAATATTTAAGGACCTTCCTTTTAGTGTTGCAGAAGAAAATATACAGAGCCGGAGCCGCGGAAATTTGCTGATGGCCATTGCTAATAAGTTTGGATATATATTGCTGAACACATCAAACAAAAGTGAACTGGCTACAGGTTACGGCACTTTGTATGGAGATATGGCGGGTGGGATCGGCGTGTTGGGTGACTGTTACAAACTGCAGGTATATGCCCTGGCGAAATATATCAACCGGGCTAAAGAGATCATACCCCAAAATATCATTTCTAAACCTCCATCTGCTGAATTGCGCCCGGGGCAAAAGGATTCAGATTCACTGCCGCCTTACGAAGAGCTTGACAGAATATTATACCAATATATAGAACGTAGGCTCGGGCCGGTAGAGATTAAAGCGCAAGGCTTTGATCCGGCATTGGTGGACAGGATATTGAAAATGGTAAATATCAATGAATATAAGCGCAACCAATTTTGCCCGATCATCCGCATTTCACCAAAAGCCTTTGGAATAGGCAGGCGGGTACCAATCGTTGGAAAATACCTGAGTTAATTTTTCAAATCGGGTTAATAAAAAAATACAGCGATAGTAAACTGATCAATGTATTACAGGATTTTTTATTGCTTTACTAACTTTGCCATAAAAAAAAGATGACCAGGTCGAAAGATTCATTTAGCATCAGTACGGATAAATCTAAACTCAATATACCTTACATCCATCGATTCCTTTCTCAATCTTACTGGGCAGAAAATATTCCGGTAGAAATTGTTGAACGATCGATAGCAGGTTCCTTGTGCTTTGGTGTGTATGACGCAAACGAGCAGGTTGGATTTGCAAGAGTAGTCACCGATAAAGCCACTTTTGCTCACCTGGCAGATGTATTTATCGATGAAAATTACCGGGGCCGGGGGTTGTCAAAATGGTTGATGCAAATAATAACAGCGCATCCCGACCTGCAGGGGCTACGCAGCTGGCAATTGGGCACCAAAGATGCCCATGGCCTTTATGCGCAATTCGGATTTACGTCGTTGGATAACCCTGAACGGATCATGCGGAAATTTGATCCCGATGTTTATAAAGTGAAAAACTAAGCAACTTTTTCCACTACCACA
>JBDSLD010000308.1:0-5329 GCA_039916545.1 Ferruginibacter sp. | reverse complement strand
TCCGGTTATCCGCCAGCTGGCGGACCGGCTGTGGAGGCAAAAGTAGAGAGTTGACAGGTAGTTGGTGAAGTGAAGATTCGGATTAGAAAATATTCTAAAACCCTTACCAGTTATTAACAACAGCGTTTTCTTACAGACACTACTTAGTATTGAGTTCTATATTCTGATTTGAAACAATTAATATGTAATTTGCCTGCTTAACATGCCATAGAGAAAAATAAGGAATTTTCCCGTCTTCTCTCGGCCAAAAAATTAAATCCTATGGTAGATGCCATTCAAAAAAAACGTATTGCTGTTTTTGGTTCCACCGGCTCTATCGGTACGCAGGCGCTGGAAGTAATACGTGCGAATCCTGATTTATTTGAGGCTGAAATCCTGACTGCTCAGAATAACGACGAATTGTTGATTATACAGGCGCTCGAGTTTAATCCCAACGCAGTTGTTATCGGCGACGAAGCAAAATATCATTCTGTAAAAGAAGCTTTGGCTGCAACAAATATAAAAGTTTTTGCAGGTGAGACTGCATTAGAGGAAGTTGCCAATTTTGATAGTTATGATATGATGCTGGCAGGGATCGTGGGTTTTGCCGGTTTAAAGCCTACTTTAAAAGCGGTCGAAAAAGGAAAAGCGATCGGCCTGGCAAATAAGGAAACACTGGTAGTAGCAGGCGATATTGTGATGCGGAAAGCCGTTGAGAACCGTTCGCCCATTATCCCTGTCGATAGCGAACATTCTGCCATTTTTCAATGCCTGGTAGGTGAAGGCAGGAATAAGATCGAGAAGATCATTTTAACCGCAAGCGGCGGCCCGTTCATCGGGAAGAAGCCCAATTTCCTGGTAAATGTAAAAAGGGATCATGCTTTAAAGCACCCCAATTGGGAAATGGGGGCCAAGATATCGATCGATTCCGCAACTTTAATGAACAAAGGTCTTGAAATGATCGAGGCGAAATGGCTGTTCAATTTAAATCCGGACCAGATACAGGTAGTAGTACACCAGCAAAGCATCATCCATAGTATGATACAATTTGAAGACGGCAGCATCAAGGCGCAAATGGGCCTCCCCGATATGAAATTGCCGATCCAATATGCCATGGCTTTTCCACAGCGCATCAAAAGCGATTACCCCCGCCTTGATTTTAAAAAATATCCGTCCCTTACATTTGAAGAGCCGGATGTTAAAACTTTCAGAAATTTAGCGCTGGCAATGGATGCACTTTATAAAGGCGGTAATATGCCTTGTATTTTAAATGCGGCCAATGAGATAGCCGTGTGGGCCTTTCTGCGCAACCGTATCGGCTTTTTAGACATGACGGCGGTAGTGGAAAAAACCATGCTCAAAACGGCTTTTATCGAAAAACCAACGCTGGAAGAATATTTTGAAAGCGATGGGGAAGCACGTAATTTTGCCGCTTCGCTGATAAAATTATAAACGCGATATTTTCCAACGAAAAATACAACAGGCGTGGATCTGCTATCCGGCCTGGTTCAAAGGATTAACTAACAATTTAAATGGCCCTTCCGGGCTTTTTGCGGGTAAAAATGGATACAATATTATTAGCTATTAATTGGGGTAACGTAGGATCGAAAACCGCGCAATTGTTATTGTCGCTCTCCATACTGGTCATTTTACACGAATTTGGACATTATATCACTGCCAAATGGTTCAAATGCAGGGTAGAAAAATTCTACCTGTTTTTCGATCCCTGGTTTTCAATTGTAAAAAGGAAAGTTGGTGAAACTGTTTATGGAATTGGCTGGCTGCCGCTGGGTGGTTATGTGAAAATAAGCGGTATGGTAGATGAAAGCATGGACAAGGATGCCATGAAATTACCCCCGCAACCATGGGAATTTCGTAGTAAACCAGCCTGGCAAAGGCTCATCATTATGCTTGGAGGTGTAACAGTAAATGTTCTGGTGGCTTTTTTCATTTATGCCATGATCTTATTTGTCTGGGGCGAAAAGAAAATTGTAAACGATTCAGTAAAAAATGGTATTTATTGCGCAGATAGTTTGTTACTGAAATTCGGACTGAGTAACGGGGACAAGATCGTTGCCATCAATGGAAAGGAAGTCAAATTTTTTGACGACATACCGGGCAGGTTGATCACCGCTTCCAAAGTAACGATTGAACAGAATGGCCAGCAAAAAGTACTTGATATGCCTATTGACCTGATTGGTCAGCTGGTGGAAAAGAAAAAGCAGGGCGTTGGTTTTATTGAGCCACGCAGGGATGCAATAGTGGGAGATATGTCAGACAAAATGTTTGATACCAGCTATGCAAAAAAGGCCGGTTTGACCAGTCTTGATAAAATAATTTCTGTAGATAGTGTGTCTGTAAGTTTTGTTGACCAGGTAGGAAAGCTGGTTGAGAAAAAGAAGAATGGGGTAGTAAATATCGGGGTAGAAAGAAACGGACAAAAACTGGCGATAGAAAGCAGGGTAAATGCTGATGGCAAAATAGGCTTGCCCTGGGTAGATTATGATGTCCTGGATAGCTTAGGATTGATTAAAATTGATGCCAGGAAATATTCATTTTTCGAAGCATTTCCAGCAGGTGTAGCAAAGACTTTTGAAAAATTAGGCGGCTATATCGACCAGTTCAAGAAAATGGCGAACCCTAAAACAGGAGCCTACAAGGGTGTTGGCGGATTTAAAACGATTGGCTCTGTATTTCCTACTCCCTGGGATTGGGAAAGCTTTTGGAGCATCACGGCGTTCTTATCCATCATTTTAGCCTTCATGAATTTGTTGCCGATCCCCGCATTAGATGGGGGCCACGTAGTATTCACCCTGGCAGAAATGATCAGCGGCCGCAAGCCCAGCGACAAATTCCTGGAATATGCCCAGGTAGTTGGTATGGTACTGTTGTTAGGATTAATGTTGTACGCAAATGGCAACGACTGGTTCGGATGGGGGAAAGGAAGATAAAATTTTGATACAAGGCAATCAATTAAGAACAACATTGTTATAATAAAAAAGAGAAAGTACGATAGTTACTTTCTCTTTTTTATTTTGGATCAGCATTTATTTTTCAATTAAACATCGTTGCAACATTAATTTGCTATTTATTCTTTTTACTAACAAAATAAATAATCTCACTTGTACTGCCAACACGAACTTGCCGCTCTAATAACCAGCATTCAGCCAGGTATCCAGTATTAAGTTTCAAGATCTCGGTATCAAGACTTCCTGTACATGTATCCAGTATCAAGTATCAATAGCATCAAGTATCAATAGCATCCAGCATCCACCTTACAATTCAATCCCAATCTTCTTCATCAATATCGACGCATTAATCGAACTGCAGATGCCTTCTTTTAGCTTGTAATCAAAGTACAATTCATCATTGCTTACCTGTGCGTCGAAATGGTAGTTGAGGATATTATCGGGGTATTCTTCAATTAATTTTGCGAGCTCAATATCATGCGTCGCGATTATCCCGGCGGCATCATGTTTGATCAGTTGCTTAGTCAATGCCACAGACCCTGTGTGGCGGTCCAACGAGTTGGTACCCCGCAGAATTTCATCTAATAAAATAAATACCTTCTCTTTACTATTTACTTTTTCAATCACCGTTTTTAGTTTCTTTAACTCGGCATAAAAAGTGGAAGTATTTTCTTCCAGGTTGTCGGCAATGCGCATGCTGGTGATCAGTTGCACCGGCGAAAGGCTAAAGGTGCTGGCGCAAACCGCCGATCCGGTCATAGTGAGTACCACATTGATCCCTATACTTCGCAGGTAGGTACTTTTTCCAGCCATGTTGCTCCCCGTGATCAACATCAGTTCACCACTTGCAGTGATCCTGATCGGGTTATCTATCCGCTTGGTTTTATTGATCAGTGGATGGCCAATATTGTTTCCCTGGATATAAAAATGAGTTTTCTTTAATTCGGGAAAGCACCATTCGGGATGATTAAAATATAGGGTGGATAAGCTGCTGATGGCTTCGAGTTTCCCCAGGGCGTCAAACCAGTCTGCGATGTTTTGCTGGTTCCTCTTTTTCCATTTCTCAAGCGCCTTTACCTGTTGCAGGTCCCATTGAAACAAGATCGCCAAAGGAATAAATATGACTGGGTTAAGCCGGTAATCAAGCCTGCCTAAAATGTTCTTTAGTTGTTTTAACTGGTCAGACGCATCGCCGTTTTCGATAACATAAGTCGAATGTAATTCCTGTAATAGAGAGGATTGAAAATTCGATTTTTCAATCAGCTGGATGCTGTCAGAAAGCACGGATAATTCCTCCGCCATCTTTGACACCTGGTAATGGATGGGTATTACTTTCTTACTGATAAAATAGGCGATAACGCCGGAAGCCAGCAGGAAATAATTTCTTACAGGATTGCTTAATACATCAAAAATATTCAGGGCGATCACCGTCAGCATCACGATCGGAAACAGGTATTGAAATAATTTCCAGAAAGCATGGTTAAAAACATTCTTTTCTGCTATCCATGCCTGCAGCCGTTCTTTTGTTTGTATGACGATCTTCTTTTCCCTCCCCAGCGCCTGGAGTTCCTGTCTCCACTGGGTGATGGCCGACAACTCCTTAACGGCATCCTGTCTTTGGATAATGACGGGTTCGGTGGCGGGATTCAACAACCATTCAGCCAATGTCGAGCTTCCCATTTCCGAGGTGGTCCGGTTCATAAATTGAAACAGGGAGGCACGGCCAAACAGGTCGATGTCATTGGCATACAGGTGAACATGTGGGGTATGGTTCGCGCCATCTTCAAAATGGTAATAATTACCGGAGAAGGCAGCTAATTCATCCTCATTTATTTGGATCAAGTGTTTCGTGTGAGTTATATTATTTTTATTATCAAGATCAGCATATACCAATCTTACAAAAATGATCGTCAAAATAAAGCTGATAATTAAGTAGCCAAGTCCAAAATTAAGGATGAGGTAAATGCTGGTGAAAATGGCAACCATCACAAAAAAGCGTGCCCATCCCAACTGTGATTTTTTCCGGAGCAATAAGTTAAGGTGAATGGCTAGATCTACATTTCTTTTCGAATAGAATATTTCAGGACGCATAATTCCGTGACAGGTTTGTTAAATGAAGGTATCACAAAAATGAGGGATACTGTTTTAATAGTCTGATAAAAATAGTTTTCGTAAATTTGCTGCCTGTTTAAAAATCGAAGGAATTCTGAAGGCAACTAACAGAAAACCGAAAACTTCTAAACAGTAGATAATTAATACGGGGCTGACCGGTTTTGACAGCATAGATCTTTGTAAGTGTAAGCATGTAGTGCGTTGGATAATTAGCACTTAAATCTGAATACCCAAAACTTCAAATGGCAATACTCAGTATGCCATGGCTG
>JBDSLD010000307.1:0-20492 GCA_039916545.1 Ferruginibacter sp. | reverse complement strand
TTCTCTCAGCGCTTTGCCCATAGATGTATACCCGTCTGCAAAAGTATCTCCGAGCCCGCCTTGTTTCATTCCTACCCTTGCCTGCTCATCCGAAAATATTACCCATGGAACGCCCGGCTGATCGACTGCATTACTTAATATTTCAGCGATTTCACTACCCGTTCTTTCATCGCTTGCAATATATCTTACGGTCTGACCGGTAAAATTTAAAGCCAGTAATTCTTCTGCTGCTACGGCTGCAATATCATTGGTATGTACCAGCACCAGTTTCTCTTCAGGGCCGCCAAAATTACCACCCATGATATTCATTTGTTTGATCATTGGGACCATACCAAAAAGGTTATACATAAAATAAGAGGGTCGCAGCAGTTTTACATTTATATCGGTAAGGTGCGATAAAAGATCTTCCATGTCGGCCAATCCGTCAACAGGACCCGCGCCATTTTTCATGTGAGCACCGATACTGCTAAGGGCCACTACGTTTTTAATATTACTGGCCTTGATTGCCGCCACATAATTGCGGGCAAGTATATTGTGATAATGACGCAAATTGTCAACACCAAAATTCGGCGGCAGCATAATGAACACAGCATCAGCACCTGCAAAAGTGGCAGTTAAAAAAGGCTCGTCTTCGATAGACCCAACTGCGGCTTTCGCGCCTTTGTCTACCAATAGCTGTAGCTTTTCAGCCGTACGGCCCACAATAGTTACTTCCTGCTTTGCATTTAATAATGCTTCTGTTAGTGGTCGGGAAATGTGCCCACCGCCAATGATTACATACTTCATAATTGTTGATTTTTATTTTAGGTAGTTAGATAACTTACCCGGGGATTTTTAACCCGGCAATTTATCGGTGAATTTGTTTATATTTTGAACCATCCGCATACTCTCATCAACACCCAATATTTCCAGGCAGGTTTTTGAAAAATCATTCATACAAACCTTCATATCCGGATATATTTCTTTTGCCTTCGATGTAGGAAATACATTGGTTATTTTTCCGTCTGTAATACGCGTAACCAGTTTTTTTTCTTCCAACTTTTCAACCAGGCGGGTGATTGTACTTGGTGTCAATTGCATTTCTTTAGCGATGAGCCCGGGCTGTGCGCCAGGCTCTTCCAGTACCATCATTAATAAGTAAGCATGACTGGGGGCAAGGCCGACCTTCTTCCAGTTTTCAATCGCCAGCCTCTCTACTTTACGCGCTAGCGCATTGGACGAAAAATACAGGCATTTATTAAATCTGCTATTGGATGATTTCATTTTCAATCTCAAAGATAATAACATTTTATTTGTATATACAAATATATAATCATAATTTTTTTGTTGTGCGTCAGTACAGGATAATAAATTACCGGCGGACCTCAATGGTTAATTTGTTATTTTTACAAGATGGCAAATCCCAATTTAAATACGGATGGAGAATCGCTGAATGCAGTGGAGAAGGAATTCGAAAATAATATACGGCCTTCAGAAATGGCCGACTTTTCCGGCCAGCCACAAACGATCGAAAATCTCCGCATCTTTATTAAAGCGGCAAAAATCAGAGGAGAGGCGCTGGACCATATTTTATTTCATGGTCCGCCAGGTTTGGGCAAGACTACCTTAAGCAGGATCGTAGCCAATGAATTGGGCGTAAAAATAAAAGAAACCAGCGGACCGGTGATTGAAAAGCCAGGCGACCTTGCGGGATTGCTGACTAACCTTGAAAAGAACGATGTATTGTTTATCGATGAGATCCATCGCCTGAGCAATGTGGTAGAAGAGTATTTGTATGCTGCAATGGAAGATTACCGGATCGATATCATGATCGATAGCGGCCCCAATGCGCGAAGTGTACAGATCAACCTTGAGCCATTTACATTAATCGGCGCCACTACCCGCAGTGGTTTATTGACCGCGCCATTGCTATCGCGTTTCGGTATAAAATCGAGACTGGAATATTATAATGCTGCCACATTGCAGAAGATCATTCTTCGCTCTGCTGCAATATTAAATACTTCAATCTCCGTTACTGCCGCGGAAGAAATTGCCCGCCGCAGCAGGGGAACGCCGCGTATTGCCAACGGATTATTAAGAAGAGTAAGGGATTTTGCACAGGTGTTGAATGATGGCATTATTGATATCGGCATTACACAACATTCGTTAAAAGCGTTGAATGTAGATGAACATGGCCTGGACGAAATGGATAACCGTATCCTGAATGCGATCATAGATAAATTCAAAGGCGGACCGGTCGGTATTACAACGATAGCGACAGCAGTCGGTGAAGAAGCGGGAACGCTGGAAGAAGTGTACGAGCCGTTTTTAATCCAGGAAGGCTTTCTGCAAAGAACCGCCCGCGGAAGGGAAGCTACCGCCAAGGCATACGCGCATTTAGGGAAAATTTATAACAGGGGATTGGATAATACCCTGTTTAGTTAAAAGTCTCCTGGGACACTTAAAAATACCAATAACCTTAGTTGATAAAATATACAGCATAAAAAAAGGGCTTCCAAGAGCCCGTTTTCTTAAGCTTATTTTCAAGTAACTTAAGAAGCCACCAACCTGAATCCATTGCCATGGATATTTACAATTTCTATCGTGCTGTCTTCCTTTAAATATTTACGTAGCTTGGCGATATACACATCCATACTTCTGCCATTGAAATAAGTATCGCTGCCCCATATTTTCTTTAAAGCAGCTTCCCTCGACAACAGGTCATTTTTATACTCGCATAACATTTTCAACAGCTCATTTTCCTTCGGAGATAATACCTGCACCTTTCCATCAAAAGTTAGTTCGCGCAGGCGTGGATTAAAATGATATTTACCCATATCGAATTCTGCATTCACCTCTTCGCGATGCATTTCTTCATTGCGTTTTAAGATGGCTTTTATTTTAAGCAACAACACTTCGCTGTCAAAAGGCTTTGTTATATAATCATCTGCCCCAAGTTTGTAACCTTGTATGATATCATCCTTCATTGTTTTAGCTGAAAGGAAAAATAAAGGCACATCAGGATTGATATCTCGTATTTCTTCTGCCAGGGCAAACCCGTCCATATTGGGCATCATTACATCCAGCAGGCATATATCAAATTTTTCGCGTTGAAAAGCTGCGAGGCCGAGACGGCCATCTCTTTCAAGTATCACATCATAATCATTCAGTTCGAGGTAGTTTTTTAATACCATTCCCAGGTTGGTGTCGTCTTCACATAATAATATTTTGGGCTTTGCTGCTTCCATGTTTTATAAGTTTAATGGCAAATAAAATTAATTAACATTTGAAGTAGCGAATATAATGCCTATTTTTTTGTTAAAGGTAGAATTATAGCCAATTTTAGAATATGCTGGTCTCAACTGTTTTAATAAGAATATGATTAAAAAATGAATGATAGTTCGAGTCCATCGGTTCAATAAAAAGCCGCCTCCATAAATAGAGGCGGCTTTATAAATTGAAAGAAAGGTTTATTTAAAATCAGCTTCTGTTACACCTTCGTTTATTTTGATGTCTTTATATTTTAAAGGAATTTCCTGGCCCCCAACATTCCTGGTCACTTCAGTAGGTAATAATATTGTTCCGAATTTTTTATAATTTTTATATTCCACTGTCATCGGTACTTCTGCATTTTCCTGCACAGAAGTTGTTTCTTCTTTTAATAACAGACCGGATTTTACACCGTACTCCTGTATCGATGTTTTTCCACTGGGCATTACTACTTTTAAGCGATATGTTTCTTCATCTTCTACTTTACCTAACCCAAGGTAATCAGTTTTATACTCAGTGCTGGTGATATAATACAATTGTGGAATAACACCTTTTTCATCCAGCGCCTCTTTGACTTCTTTTTCAGTAAGGTCCTTTTTTTGAGGGCCCTGTTGTTGAAATCCTGCTTTACCATCAAACACAGCTTTCATGACGGTCATCGTGCCCATTTTAAGTTCCATCACCTGCATGTTTGGATTCATCTTTTTCTCAACACCATCAAATGACCTGCCCATCATTTCCAGGCCTATCACAGAAGATATGCTATTGATCTTTTTCACTTCGTCCTTACCACCGATGGCCTTTAAATAACTTTCAACAATTTCTGAAGCCGAAATATTACTGGTATTTTTACCGGTTTCCGCTACTTTTTTATCAACCGGTTTTTCTTTTACCGGTTCAGCATACCGGTCGTATTTTTTCACCGGGTAACCTAACCTCATTAATTTTGGAAGGATCTTCTCTCCGTTACCAACAATCACGATCCTGGAACTGGACTCACTTAAATATTGCGCCGATACCCTTTGAATGTCTGCAATTGTAACATTGTTTATTTTTTGCAGGTAGGTCCGGTAAAAATCTTTGGGCAAATTATTGATCAGAATATTGGATGCATAGGTCGCTGTGCGTGCCGGGTCTTCCATGCCCAAGGCGAAACTGCCATTGTATTTTGCCTTGGCATTTTCCAATTCTTCTTTAGTGATTTTGCCGTCCCGCATTTGCAATATCTCACTGAATATCTCTGCTGCCGCGCTATCAACTTTATCCGTGCGCACTGCTGCGCTTGCATTGAAAAGGCTTTGAAAACGGCCACTACCGATCCTTGAATAACTTCCATAAGTAAAGCCATGTTTTTCTCTGAGGTTCATGAATAATTTGCTTTCTGCTCCTCCGCCCAATATCTGGTTGGTAATAAGTAAAGCATGGTAATCCTTGTTGTTCATCGGATTATTTATAATGTTCCCAATATTCAATTCTCCCTGGACAGCAGATGGAAGATCAACAAAATCGATCTCTGTCTTTGTTAGATTTTTAACGATCGGAAGAACAGGTAAAGTTAATTTTTTACCAGTCCAGCTACCGAAGGCCTTTGTAGCCAAAGCTTTTGCAGCTTCAGGCGTGATATCACCAACAAAAGTTAGATAAGAACGGGAAGGGGTAATAAAATTTTTATACGCTTCTTTTATATCATCCAGGGTTAATCCTTTCACTGTTTCTTCAGTTGTAAATTCCCCCTGGGCAGTTAGTTTACCATAGCTCAAAGCCTGGTTAACCCTTGCAGCAATAGCAGGCGCACTTTTTTCTTCCGTCTTCAGCCCGGTGATGGTGAGTGATTTCAATTTGTCAAAAGAGGCAGCCGGAAATGAAGGGTTCTTCAGGCCATCTGCCATTAAATTGAATGCCTTGTCGAAATACCTTGTAAGTGCACTCGCGGATCCGCCACTGAAATAAAGATTTACTACGGCACCGATCAAATCAACCTCTTCGTCAAACTTATCCTTTGGCATTGTTGTAGTTCCCTCACCCAGCATTTGACCCATCAATTCTAACAAGCCCGCTTTTTTTCCTTCGAATACCGGGCCCGCATCAATGTTCAGGGCAGCGGTCACCTTTGGTAATTTATGATTTTCGACCACCAATATTGTCATGCCATTTGGGAGAGTAAATATTACGGGGTCTTTTATTGAAATTACAGGAGCAGGACCTGCGGGTGGTTTTTTAGATCTGTCAAGCTTTACCTGTGCAAAGCCCTGTTGTAAAAAAACAATACTCAACGCTATTATGATTATTTTTTTCATGTAATTATTTTATAAGATTGTATTATAATTATAAATGGAATTGTAATGGAAGGATTATTTTTTAGGTAAATAATACAACACTACACGCTGATTTTTATTGAGGTATTTCTTTACCACATCCTGGATATCCTGCCTGGTTATTTTTCTTATTTCATCCAGTTCGGTATTGATATTATCAGTGTTTTTATAAAACGTATATCCATCGGCCAGGTTTTCGGCAACGCCCAGCATTTTGCTGTTTTTACCGATAAAATCATTTTCAAACTGGTTTTGTAATTTGGTAAACTCAGCTTCTGTTATTAGTGTGTTTTGCAATTTTACTACTTCTTCATCCATATCGCTTAACAAGGTATCCAACGGTGTATCATTGTTAGGCAGTGCATAGGTGATGTAGGCGCCATAATCTTCCAGGGAATAATTAAAAGAGCCAACCTGCAGGGAATTCTTTTTATCATCTACCATTTTCTTAAACATCCGGCTGCTGTTTCCCTGGCTCAATACCGCAGACGCCATCTCCAATGCTTTTGATTCTTTATTCGTTATGCCCGGTACCCTGTAGGCCGCTAAAATAGCTGGTACCTGGATATTATTATCATAAGCCGTATCAATGACCTCTTTCATGATCGCATCTTCCTGCGCAGTGGTCCTGGTGATAGGAACACCTGACGGGATTTCGCCAAAATAATTTTCTACCAGCACTTTTGTTTTTGCCACATCTATATCGCCTGCAATTACAAGAACTGCATTATTGGGCGTGTAATATTTTTTGTTGAAGGCCCTGAATTCCTCCAGGGTAGCGGCGTCCAGGTCCGCCATGCTTCCGATCGGCACCCAATTGTAAGGATGTTTGGTAAACAGGCGTCTCATAATTTCGCTCAAAAAACTACCGTAGGGCTGGTTATCGACACGCATTCTTTTTTCTTCCTTTACTACTTCATTTTGAGTTTTTACCCCAATATCATTTATTACCGGATGCATCATTCGTTCGCTTTCGAGCCAGATACCTGTTGCCAGCTGGTTGCTGGGAAATACTTCATAATAAAAAGTACGGTCCTGTGTGGTATTGGCATTGTTTTGTCCACCATTGCTGCTTACGATTTTCATGAAATCGCCGCGCTTAATATTATCCGACCCTTCAAATAAAAGGTGCTCGAAAAAATGTGCAAAACCTGTGCGGCCGGTTATCTCATCTTTACTGCCCACATGGTACATAACTGATACCGCTACAACAGGAGCCGTTTTATCCTGGTGCAAGATCACGTGCAGGCCATTTTTTAAATTATACTCGGTGTAGGCTACTTTTTGGGCGGTGGCAGACAAGGATGCCGCCATCAGAAAAATGTAAAAAATTCTTGTTTTCATATTTGTTTTAATTGAATGCCAAAATTAGGGAGATATTGATAGAGTAATTATTTCTTTTTAAAAAATTGATGGGCGGCAAACAGGGAAATAAATTATTTTCCAGGCATTTTGTTAGTGCTTTTTAAATAAAAAGTACGGAAAGTATTACAACTCGATTGTATCTTTCCCTAAATTTAGATCATGGCAAAAAAGGATGAATTCATAGCGGCTATTAAAGCGGGCTATACATTCAAAGGAGAGTTTGTAAAAATAGGTGCCGCCGTATTAGACGGAGAAGTTATAAACGAGGCGGCTATTTATCTTCCTTTAAAAACAATGAACCGCCATGGCCTGATTGCCGGCGCCACGGGTACTGGAAAAACGAAAACATTGCAAATGATCAGTGAGTTTTTGAGTGATGCCAGCGTGCCTGTTTTGTTGATGGATATAAAAGGAGACCTCAGCGGCATCGCTGCGATGGGTGGGGTAAATGATAAAATAAAGGACAGGTACCAGCAATTGAATATGGAGTACATCCCTGCTGAATTTACTGCGGAACTAATGACATTGAGCGAACAAAAAGGTGTACGGCTCAGGGCGACCGTAAGTGAATTTGGCCCGGTATTGCTAAGCAAGATCCTTGGATTGAATGATACACAGGGCGGGGTAGTCGCAATGATCTTTAAATATTGTGATGATTCAAAAATGCCGCTGCTTGATCTAAAAGATTTTATTAAAGTATTACAATATATCGCCGATGAAGGAAAAGCGGAACTGGAAAAGGCATACGGAAAAATTTCTACCACCAGCACCGGAACTATTTTACGCAAGGTGATCGAGTTGCAACAGCAGGGCGCAGATGTATTCTTTGGTGAAAAGAGTTTTGAAGTGGATGACCTTATGCGAATAGATGAAAAGGGACGTGGCGTGATCAATGTTTTGCGCGTAACCGATCTGCAGGACAGGCCAAAATTATTCTCCACTTTTATGTTGCAGATGATGGCTGAACTCTATGCGAGCTGCCCGGAAGGAGGCGATCTTGACAAGCCCAAACTGGTATTATTCATTGACGAGGCCCATTTAATTTTCCAGGAGGCCAGCGCCGCGTTATTGCAGCAAATTGAAACAGTTATTAAATTGATACGTTCCAAGGGAATTGGTATTTTCTTTTGTACCCAGAACCCAATGGATATCCCGGCAGGTGTATTGGGGCAGTTGGGTTTAAAAATGCAACATGCATTAAGGGCGTTTACAGCCGTAGACAGGAAAGTGATAAAACAAACAGCGGAGAATTACCCGGAGACAAATTTCTATAAAACGGAAGACCTCATTACCCAGCTTGGAATTGGTGAAGCATTGGTTACAATGTTGAATGAAAAAGGTATCCCCACGCCACTTGCCCACGTAATGCTTTGTTCACCACGAAGCCGGATGGACGTGCTGACAGATGCCGAGGTAAGCGGCATTATCGGAAGGTCAAAATTAGCAGCTAAGTATAATCAAACGACCGATACAGAAAGCGCTTATGAAATATTAACGGCCAAGTTGCAGGAAGCTGCAGAAAAAGCGGAAGTAGCGGAAGAGTCAAAAACTTCGCAAAAAGCTCAAAAGGCTGAACCATCCACTTTTGAAAAAATGGCCAATAGCAGCATTGTAAAAAGTATGGTGCGAACTGCCGGCACTACTATTGTCCGCTCATTATTAGGCTCTCTCGGCCTGGGAGGAAGAAGTAAAAAGAAAAGCAGCAGCAGTTGGTTTTAACAGACCGGATAACATTCAAGCATTGGTATTTCAAACAATTTTCCTTTACCGGCATAAGCGACCGTTTTGTTAATGATTTCTTTCAATCTCATTCATACCCGGCCTTTGCTTACTTTCGCGCATGTTTAAGGAAAAATCTATCTTTAATCATCGCTATGGCCCGGTAGTGATCGTAGTTTTATTGGTTTGCTCCATCAGTTTTGTCACGCGGCTTGTATTATTGATACAGAGCTGGCACAATTTAGAAATTTCACTGGTACTTTTTTTTGCTATTTTTTTAACCGGACTTTTTTACGACCTGGTAGTAAGCAGTTTTTTTGCAATACCCATTGCAGTTTATTGTTGGTTGATAAATGATACCTGGTATAAAAAAAAATGGCAGCTCATCTCTCTTTTTATACTGTTATTTATCATCACCTTTATTTTGGCCTCTGCAGCCTGCAGTGAGATCATCTTCTGGCACGAGTTTAACACACGCTTCAATTTTATCGCGGTTGATTACCTGATTTATACCAATGAGGTATTGGGTAACATTTGGGAATCTTACAACATGCTGCTCATAATCACAGCCGTGCTATCAGTCGTGCTCTTAGTGTTGTTTTTGATCAGGAAAAAAGCAGTCGCTTCCCAGCGTGTGAGTATGCGCTTTTCACAAAGGACCGTCTTTTTTATACTCTTTTCATTGGCACCGGTCGCTGGATATTTTCTTGTCGACAACCATTACAAGAATATCAGCAATAACAATTATGTAAATGAATTAGCAGGCAACGGGCTGTATGAATTTGGTGCGGCTTATTGGAACAATGAAATTGATTACCAGAAATTTTACCCGGAAAGAAATGACACGGCTAATTTTGTACTGCTTCGCAGGATGCTGCAGGCGCCGAACGCAACTTTTACCGATGATCCGTTAAGCGTAGAGCGAAAGATCCAGAATGCCGGACCGGCTAACAATTGGAACGTGGTCCTGGTAAGTGTTGAGAGTTTAAGCGGGGACTATCTGAAATATTTTGGTAACCAGGAAAATATAACACCCTACCTCGATTCGTTAATTCCGCAAAGCCTGTTTTTCAGCAATTTTTATGCATCAGGAACAAGAACGGTGCGCGGACTGGAGGCATTGTCCCTTGGCATACCGCCTACGCCCGGGCAATCCATTGTCCGCAGGCCAAATAATGAAGGCCTGTTTACATTAGGAAGCGTGCTAAAAACTAAGGGTTACGATGTAAATTTTATTTACGGCGGCAACAGCTTCTTCGACAATATGGGTTATTTCTTTAGCCACAATGGCTATAATGTGCTTGATAAAAGCAGTATCCCCAAAAAATTTTTCAATCATACTACAGTTTGGGGCATCGATGATGAAGCTACTTTTAATTATACCCTGGCACAATGTGACGAAAGTTATAAAAACGGGAAGTCTTTCTTTAACCATATCATGACGATCAGCAACCACCGTCCATATACTTTTCCTGATGGACGCATTGATATTCCTTCATCTGCGCATATGCCATCGGGTGGTGTAAAGTACACTGATTACGCGATCCATAAATTTTTGACCGACGCGGCTAAAAAACCATGGTTCGACAGTACCGTCTTTATTATTGTATCAGACCATTGTTCCAGGAGCGCGGGCAAAACAGACTTGCCGGTAAACAGGTATCATATCCCCTGTTACATATATGCTCCTAAACTCATAAAACCGGTAATTGAAAAAAGGCTTACCAGCCAGATCGATCTGGCGCCCACCTTACTTGGTTTATTAAATGTAAATTATACGAGCAGGTTCCTCGGTTTCGATATTTATAAAACACCTGTTCAAACAAACAGGGTCTTTATCAGCACTTACCAGAACTTGGGATACATCCGGAATGGAATGCTGGTAATACTGTCGCCGCAAAAAAAGAATGCTTCTTATCAGCCTGATTTTTTAACTGGAGCAGCCATACAAAAACCCGATGCAGATAGTCTTACAAACGAGGCAATCGCGTGGTACCAGGAAGCGAGTTACCTGTTTAAAAACGGCAAATACCAAACCGTAAAATAAAACTAAATGTATAAGTAAAAGAAAATCAATAGATTATAAATTTAATTGGTTTGATTTGTACATAAAACCGGTTAAAAAAAATGCGAAAAATTTAATAAAAATCTTGTATTTTAATAAATAAGCACCTATCTTCGTTTCGGTTTTTCATAGGATATTGGATTTTAAAGCGGGACTAGATTTCTATCTTGGTCCCTTTTTTATTTTATACCCTTGTTTAAGTATTTATCTCAGACTCGCAACAAATAACTTTATTATTGCCTATCGATTGATTTCAATATTCCCTTCCTTATCAATTGATAATTGTTTTTCTTCCTGTAAATAACCAATTACTTTCCAGAACTTTTCTTTTTTAAAAGCCTTCCCGTCGTTCAATAATTTTTTAATGTCTATAGGATTTTTCCTGACTGCTTCAAAAATGTAACTGGTAATTTGATCAAATTCTTCTTTGCTGATCTGCAAAGATTTTTTATTAATGCAGTTATCGCAAATGCCACAGGCTTTCACTTCATGATCATTAAAGTAAATGGCTACCAGTTGGCTCCTGCAGGTGATCGTATTTAGAATGAAATCAATCATGGCGCTTATCCTGGTCTCAAAATTTTTCTTTCTTTCCAGGTAATTTTCCAGGTTGATCACAAAGCTGTCGGCATACATCCTGTTCAGCAATAATGTAAGCTGTGGCTTGTCTTTTTGCGGTGAATAATCTATTATTCCGTATTGTTGCAATACCTGCAGTTCCTGTTTTACCTCCATTAAGTTTTTCCGTAAAAATTTTGCCAGTTCACTTTCATAGATCGTGGCAGGGTAGTCGAATATTCCTTCATAACTGCGTAACAAACCTTTTAACAATGGTTCGTATGTAGGATATTGTTTTTCAAAATCTTCCAATTGTTGTTTATCCGTGCTAAAAACAAGCGAAGATGGTTTAAAAAAGGCTTCGTTGAAGCGTACCATTTCTTCCTGTTCAAGTGTTTTGATGGCATAGGTAGCAGTAATAATATTTATTTTAAACGCTGCGGAAAAAGCTGCCAGGTCAAGATCGAAGCTTTGCTCCTCCCCGGTTCCTGCCGCAATCTGCAGGTAATTCATCAGGGAGATGTACACTTTTTTTATCTCATCCGGGCCGGGATACCGGATACCGCCCTGCAACTGCATATCGTTAATCTCCCGGTCATTGTACAATAAAACAGCATAGGCCCTTTTGCCATCCCGACCGGCTCTGCCAGCTTCCTGGTAGTAATTCTCCAGGCAATCGGGTACACCGTAGTGTACTACTACTCTTACATCAGGTTTATCTATTCCCATACCAAAAGCATTGGTACAGGCGATCACACGGGTTGTATTGTTTATCCAGTTTTCCTGTCTTTTATTTCTTTCGTCGTTGCTTAACCCTGCGTGATAATAATCGGCATTGATCTTATTTAGCTTTAGCAGCTCCGCTATGTCTTTCGTATGTTTCCTGCTTTTGCAATACACGATCGCGCTGCCCCTTACATTGTTTAAAATTTCAAGCAATTTATTTTGTTTGGAACCTGTGTTAAAAACACTGTAAGAAAGGTTGGCTCTTTCAAATGATTGCTGAAAACGTTGCTGATCTTTCCCGAAATTTAATTTTTCGCAGATATCATCCTGTACCATTACGGTTGCGGAAGCGGTCAATGCCAGGATTGGAATACCCGGTAGGTGTTCTCTCAGGTGGGCGATCCGCAAATACGGTGGCCGGAAATCATATCCCCATTGGGAAATACAGTGCGCTTCATCCACCGCAATAAGGCTGATTTTTATGGATGGCAAAAAATCGAGGAACAGATCTGTCTCCAGGCGTTCCGGCGAAACATACAAAAATTTATAATTGCCATAGGCGGCATTTTGCAAAGTCTTTTTTACTTCAATAAAACTCATTCCTGAATAAATGGACAGGGCAAGTATGCCTTTCCGTTTGAGCGTTTCCACCTGGTCCTTCATCAGGGCAATTAATGGACTTATCACGAGGCATATGCCTTCTTTAGCCATCGCCGGCACCTGGAAACAGATGGATTTTCCACCGCCGGTTGGCAACAATGCAAGGGTATCTTTTCCTGCTGATACGCTGTTGATAATATCTTCCTGCAATGGCCTGAAATTATCGTAACCCCAATATTCTTTAAGTATTTGATGTACAGATTGCATAGGCGTATTTGATAAAGTTAATACACCTTATTTGGAGTTCCTAAATGTTGGCTGTTGTCAAACACATTCAATCAGGATATTAAAATGAATAGAAGTTTCAGAAGCTGTTAATTACTTTTTATTCGGAGCCGTTAATAGCGTTGAGCATTTTACTTTTATCATCACAGAACTTTTTTATAATTCAGCCTGATCGAATTTACTGCCAAAACTACATCGCTGAAACCCATCGCCAGCGCAGCTACGCCGGGGTTCAATAAACCTGCCGCTGCCACCGGAATGGCAACGATATTGTAGATAAAGGCCCAGAAAAGGTTTTGTTTGATTGTAATAAAAGTATGTTTACCCAAACCCAACGCCAATGGCAGGTGGCGGATACCATTGTTCATTAATACTACCTGGGCGCTCTGCATAGCCAGTTGGGTCGCATCACTCATGGAGATGCCGATAGTAGCTTTGGCGAGTGCGGGTGCATCATTTATACCATCGCCCACCATTGCGACAGGAGCCAGTTTATTTAATTTTTCTACGATTGCCAGTTTGTCTTCGGGTGATTTTCCGGCAAACATTTCCTGTATGCCTAAACTATCTGCCACTTTTTTAGTCCTTTCAAAAGAATCGCCGCTCAACAAAACGGTATGAATATTTTTTGAATGGAGATAGCCGATAACATTTTTCGCTTCCTCTCTCACTTCATCTTGCATATCCAGCCACCCGGCCAGTATATTGTTTTTTAGCAGGTAAGCGGTATGGCTGGTATCTGTTGTAAGTGATGCTGCCAGTTTATAAGAACCTAACTGGTAAATATTCCCTTGAGCATCTTCCGCTCTCATTCCAATGCCCTTTATTTCTTCAATCTTTTTCCAGGTTAAAGGATTATTTATTTTCCATTCAGTCGCGATCGCTTTTGCAATGGGGTGATTGGAGAATTTTTCCAGCGAAAAAACAATGCGTTTGAATTCAGTTGTATCAATACCATTACTTTCAAAAGCGGATATCTTAAAAGCACCCATCGTTAGCGTACCTGTTTTATCAAAGATTACCGTCCTGATATTTTTAAATAGTTCGAGGCTTTTGGCATTCCTGAAAAGAATGCCTTTTCGGGCGGCCCTGCCAATACCAACGGCAATGGCGGCAGGGGTAGCAAGCCCCATGGCGCAGGGGCAACTGATCACCAGCACCGCAATGCTTCTCATCAATGAATAGGTACCGCTGATATTGAAAACAAAATAGTTTAGCAAAAAAGTCAGGATCGCGATGCCCAATACAACCGGAACAAAGACCGCACTGATCTTATCGGCTAACTGTTGTACCGGCGGTTTTTCGCCCTGGGCCTGTTTTACCAGGTTCAAAATATTGCTGAGTACAGTATCCTTACCGACCGCCGTAACCTGGGCCTTGACCGTTCCTTCAGTTACAAGGCTGCCGCCGATCAATGCATCTTTTTTTTGTTTGAATACCGGCAAACTTTCACCTGTTAGCAGAGATTCGTTCACATGCGCCTCGCCCCACAATATTTTACAATCCATGGGCACCTGCTCACCGGTTTTTATCAGCACCAGGTCTCCCAAATGCAATAAGGTATTTTCAACAGGGAAGATCAATTCTTTATGGTCGCCATCAAAAGCGATCATATTGGCCATTACCTTTTGACTGCGCGCAAGTTTATTCAATTCTTTTTGCGTAGCCGCGACCGACTTATGTTCTACCCATTCGCCCAAAAAAACCAGCGTAATTATGGTGGCCGCCGTTTCATAGAAAACATATTCCGCCCCCAGTTCCCAGATCGTGCCGGCCAAACTATAAATGAATGCGGCCGTAGCGCCAAGGGCGATCAGTACGTTCATATTTGGTATACCGCGCCGCAGGCTTTTGATGGCGCTTGTGCCAAAATAACCCATGCCTGTAATGTAAACCGGCAAACAAATGGCTAACTGGATCCAGGGGTTCATCAAAAAGTGGATATGCCAGGGAAGCATATGCAGCAACAATACGCCGGTAAAGGGCAGGCAAAAAAGGAACCGCTGGAGATGGTTGGTAAAAAGCTTTTTTCCAGGTGGGTTGTCTTGCGATTGTTGCTCGTTTACAACATGATATCCCAGGTTTTCGATGCCTTTTGCCAAGTCTTCTTTCGATTTATTTTCATCCAGTCCAAAGCTTACCTCACTTCCGATAAAATTTACTTTGATATCGCTTAGCCCCTGTTTTTTAAGGTATTGATCGATCGTTAATGCACAATTGGTGCAAGTCATTCCTTCTACTTTCCATTCTACCTTTTCCATATGCAAAATTATTCTTTGCCCGGGTTAACTAATTACTAATGAAGGAAAATATCTTTGCGGGCATGGAGGTCATTTTTACACTGGAAGAAATTGGCAAGGTCGCGGGGAACGTGCTGGAAATAACGGCCGCGTATAAGGTATTTGCGATACATGGAGATATGGGCGCCGGAAAAACTACGTTGATCCATGCATTGTGCGAGGCGATGGGCGTAAAGGATAACATTTCGAGTCCCACTTTTTCCATTATTAATCAATATAGTTCCGAAGAAAGAAATATAATCTATCACATGGACCTGTATCGACTGAAGGATGAAGATGAGGCCATCAGCAGTGGCGTGGAGGACTGCTTGTTTTCAGGTAATACTTGTTTGGTAGAATGGCCGGAAAAGGCTCCGGGCATTTTTCCCGACGATACATTGCATTTATTTCTTACGGCAATTGATACGTTTACGAGAAAACTGGAGATCGTTAACTTATAAACCGGCAAAAGATATAAAAAGATTTTATACGCCAATTGATGGTATCTCATTGAAAACAATGAATACTAAAATGTAGTGTCGGTATTAATTTGTAATTTGTACCTGCCTGCCGGCAAACAGGTGTTTTCAATTTTAAATTATTATGGCTACATCAAAACCTTATGTCTCCCCTTCATTTTCATATGAAACCCTTGAAGAAACCTTAGACATTAAACCAAAGGGCACCGAGTTGTTCATTGGTATTCCCAAAGAAAATTCATTTAACGAAAATCGCATTGCGCTTACTCCTGAGGCTGTAGGTGTGATGGTAGCAAATGGCCACCGGGTAGTGGTGGAAACCAAGGCCGGCGAAGGCGCCAGTTACAACGATATGGATTATAGTGACGCCGGGGCAAAGATTTCTTATGACAAAAGTGAAGTTTTTGAATGCGATGTGCTGGTAAAAAGCGCTCCCGTGAGTGAAAGCGAATGCGAACTGCTAAAGCCCAACCAGTACATTATTTCCCCGATACATTTATCCGTGATGAAAAGGGAGATTTTGCAAAAGATGATGGATAAAAAGATTACAGCCCTGAGTTTTGAAAATTTAAAAGATGATACCGGGCATAATCCGATCGTGCGGAGTATGAGCGAGATCGCCGGCAGCGCCGTAATGTTGATCGCCGGGCAATATTTAAGCAAAGCCAATAACGGTAAGGGCGTGCTGGTAGGAGGTATCAGCGGTATTCCGCCTACAAAGGTCATTATAATCGGGGCCGGCATTGTAGGAGAATATGCGGCACGTACGGCACTGGCCATGGGCGCCAGTGTAAAGATCTTCGACAACAGTATTTACAGGTTAAAGCGCCTGCAGAATAATATCGGTGGCCGCTTATGGACCTCCGTTATTGAACCCAAGATCTTATCAAAACAATTAAAGACCTGCGATGTAGCTGTTGGCGCCCTGAGCAGTACCGGCGGCCGTACCCCAATCGTTGTAACGGAAGAAATGGTAAGCAACATGCGTCCTGGCACAGTGATCGTTGATGTTAGCATCGATCGTGGTGGCTGTTTTGAAACCAGCGAAGTAACTACCCATGAAACGCCCGTGTTCCGTAAATATGACGTGATCCACTATTGTGTGCCCAATATTCCCAGTGGCTTTGCGCGTACTGCTTCACAGGCCATCAGCAATGTATTGATGCCTTTATTATTGGAAACAGCCGAAGACGGCGGCATCGACAATGTGGTTTGGTATAAAATAAATATCCGCAGCGGCATCTATTTATTTAAGGGCAGTCTTACCAATTTTTATTTAAGCGAGCGGTTCGACCTGAAATTTACAGACCTCAATTTGCTGATAGCGAGCAAGCGGTAAAGTAGCTGTTTGGCGGGGTAGGTTTTCTTACTTATACTTTCCGATCTCCATGATCTCTTCACAAAAATTATATTCCTGCCGGTCGTTACTGCTGATGATTACGAGTTTGCCGGCGGTGTGCTCATTTACGAGCTGGTGATATAATGCAATTCCGTCTCCGTCTAAATTTGTGGTTGGCTCGTCCAACAGCAATACGGGCGTGGCGCAAAAGAATGCCTGGGCGAGTTTTAACCGCTGTTTCATGCCGCTACTGTAGTATCGTATTTGTTTGTCGGCTGCTTTTTCAAGACCGGCTGCTGCAAGTATTTCTTCCTTCGGGCGGGCAAACGATTTAAATTGTTGGTGAAAGGATAAGAATTCATTGGCGGTCATTTCTTCTATTAGTTCAAGATATGGCGCGGTGAGAGACAGGTGTTGATAACAATTTTCCTCCGGCACGGGTTTACCATTTAAAACCATTTGTACACTTCCCTCATTGTGCGTCAGCGCACCGGCTATCACTTGTAACAGAGTCGATTTTCCTGAACCATTGGAACCGGTAATGGCATATTTTTTCCCTGCTAAAAATTCAAAGTCCAGGTGACGGAAGATCCATTCCCTGTTATATCTTTTGCCGGTATTGGTTAGTGTGATCTGCATTAGAGCGTCCTGGTTCCTTAATGTCGCGGAATATAGTTCAAATAAAAATGTAAAAGTTGAAGGTAAGAACTAAAAGCTAAATGAGTAAAGGCGGTATTTAGTAAAGCAGGTTCGCGGGGTAATTAGAAGAAATACCGCGATTTTAATCGAACAGGAAAATAATATCTTTACAACTTGAATATGTAATAAATACCAGGAAAATAATAATTCAAATGGCTGAAAAAAAATCAAAATTAGCTGAAATAAAAACAAAGCCAACTGCTGCAAATGTGGATGATTTTATTAGTAATCTGGCAAGCGAACAAAAGCGTAAAGACAGCCTTGTGCTTCTGGAAATGATGAAAAAAGCAACCGGGGAAGAGCCGGTATTGTGGAGCAATTCAATCATCGGTTTTGGCAATAAAAGATACAAAAGTCCTACTACCGACAGAGAAGTGGATTGGCTCCGGATGGGCTTCGCTCCCCGTACAGCAAATTTATCGTTGTATGTCAGTGTAGGAATTAAGGAACACGCAGCTGCGCTTGAAAAGCTCGGCAAGTACAAGGCCGGTGTTGGTTGCCTCTACATAAATAAGCTGGCAGATATCGATCTGAAAGTGCTAAAGGAAATCATTGATACAGCAGCAAGCAAAAAGTAGGTTAAATTATCAAAGTGCTAAGTAGTATTGAGGATCTTGACAAAGAAAATACATTGGCTGAACTTAAACTACGGTCAAAGAATTATACTGCGCCCAACCCGGCACCAGCCTATTGCAGGTATTTATCAATAAGTAAAGTAGCCTCCGCATCATTGGGATGGGGTGCCGATGCTGTTATTAATACGCCGTTTTTATCAAGCAACGCATACCTTGGAAATCCTTGTTTCACACCGAATGTGCTGTCAAAAAAAGCTTCATCTTCCTTTTCAGCTTTAATGAAAATCCCTTCCAAATTTTTTGACCGTATCGTGTTTAGCCATTGTTCTTTCGTGTCATAAAAATCAATAAAAAGAAAGGCGACGTTTTTACCTTTGTATTTTTTTTGCAGTAAGGCCGAATTTGCCATTTGGGCCAGGCATGGCTTACACCAACTTCCCCAAAAGTCGATATACACCACCTTACCCCGGAGCGACTTTATGTCAAAGATATTTCCTGATACATCTTTCAGGCTAAATACCGGAACGGTTAAAATATTTTTAATCTTCTGGTCCCATTTTTTCTGGACCAGTTCAGCATATGGTGAAAGCGGAAATTCTTTTTTATAGATTTCAAATTGTAATTGCACTGTCTGCGGCAAATCAAAATATTTGATAAGGAATAACAATGTTTCGCCTTTCACCCTTTCTCTGGTGTAGGGAAGGTCGCCCAGCAAGGAGTCCATCACCTTAAATTCCAGCTGGTAATATTGGTCTTTATCAGCAATATTGTCGAAGATATTCAACTGTTTTGAGGTGAAATACCCGATATAATCTCTCAAAGAATTTTGATAAGAATTGCTGGCACAACTATCGTCTAAGAACTGGAACTTGTCCCAAAATTTATAATAATCCGGCGGGATATCTGTTCGTTTTATTTTGGCGGCACCATAAATATGCTGAAGCACATATTGGTTTTTGTTCAGGTTCGGGAAATGAATGATCTCTCCCTTGCAATAAGAAGTAAATTTTTTTGAAATGGTACTTAAGCCTGGTTCTTTATTGAAAAGTGTCCACCTTTTTTGCGTTATGCTATCAAGATAGGCTACCTGTTTTTGCGCCTCGAAAGCAGTTGAGGAAATGGCAGCCGGCACCGACATGGGATTCATAATGCCGGACCGGTAAAAAAAGTTGTTTTGTTTCGCCGCATCGCCGGAAAAAATAAATTCACCGTTGTTTGTTTCATCAACTGTTAACGATTTATCAGGAATTATCCAATACCTGAAAAACCGGTTGGATATGAATAGTATTACGGCTTGCTCCTGTGTGAATTCGAAGGTGGAATTAAACTCTCCGCTGGCATTCGTCTTGCCTTTTGCAAGATTCTCCCCTTGAAATTCATTTAAAGCGGATTGATCGCAAACGATCCTAAAGTCGGTTGACGGGAACGATTTAAAGCTGCCGCTGATAATTGTGTGACCGGAAATTTTTGTAAGTAGGAAAATGCCGGTCAGGAGTGTTAAAATAACCTTGTGCATTTCAGGCAATTTGACAATGGTTACACATTAAATACAATTTTGACAGACGGCCCAAAAGAAGGATCGGGAACAGTCCGTGGCCGCGCAACCGCGAGGGTGGTTCTATTCGTCATCCATACTTCCCTTTGTAAAACGCTTGATGATTCCCCGGCCGCTTTCGCGGATAAAGGTTACTATTTCATCTCTGGCATCAGTGGCAGGTAATTCTTCTTCAATATAGTTAAGCGCCTGCGAAGTATTCATTGATTTATTGTAGATGATCCGGTAAATGTCCAGTATCTGGTTGATGCTGTCCAAAGAAAAACCCCTGCGTTTCAACCCGACTGAATTAACGCCTGCATAGCTCAAAGGCGCCCGCCCTGCTTTAATATAGGGTGGTACATCCTTGCTTACCAGGCTTCCCCCGCTCACAAATGCGTGTTGCCCTATCTGGACAAACTGGTGAATGGCACACATCCCACCTAAAATAGCAAAATCGCCGACTATTACGTGGCCAGCCATCTGCGTGTTGTTGCTCATGATGCAATTATTTCCTACCTCACAATCGTGTGCAATATGGCTGTAAGCCATGATCAGGCAATTGTTCCCGACCTTGGTTGTCCATCGGTCCTTGCTACCCCGGTTAACCGTCACAAATTCACGGATGGTGGTATTATCGCCAATTTGGACTGTGGTGGCTTCGTTGTCAAATTTCAGGTCCTGCGGAATAGCCGCTATAACGGC
>JBDSLD010000306.1:0-15654 GCA_039916545.1 Ferruginibacter sp. | reverse complement strand
GCGGAGATCGGCATCGGACGCGAGGTGAGTAGTCTCAGCGACCAGCGGTACGAATCTTACACACAGGTATTTACCAATACACTTACTTACGATAAGACTTTAGGGAAACATAGTATCAATGTATTGGGTGGCATGGAATATCAAAAACTCAGAGGGAACGGGCTCGGCTACCAGGGAACGAACTTTCAAAGTACTGATCCATCTTTTTATACGGTGGTTTCAAACGGAACTGGCAGCAACGGGCAATTCTCGAACGCTTCTGCTTACGCAGGCAACGAAGCCTACGCCAGCTTTTTTGGACGTTTAAGTTACAATTACCTCGAAAAATACCTTTTAACGGCTACTGTGAGAAGAGATGGCACATCGCGTTTTGCGGAAGAAAACCGTTGGGGCACGTTTCCGGCAGTATCCGCTGCCTGGATCATCAGTGAAGAACCTTTTTTCAAATCCGTATCAATCATCCAGGATCTGAAGCTCAGGGGCAGCTGGGGCCGGCTTGGAAATTCCAATACGTCTAATTTTGCTTATGTCGCCCGGGTCTCTTTCCTTCCGCAGTACCCACTCGGCGGTGTGGCACAGCAGGCGCCGATCCGTCCTACGTTGCCGAATGCTTCCATAGGCTGGGAGACCGTTCAGTCGATGGATTTCAGCATTGACTTTACGATGTTCAAAAAGAAACTCTCTGTACTGGCAACCTATTACAATCGCAATACCATAGACTTTTTATACCCGCTCCCCATTGGTTTTGTAAGCGGCTACTCCAGCATTGATGTAAACGTAGGCAAGGTCGAGAATAAAGGGTTTGAATTTGATCTTGGTTACAACACCAGGATATTGAACAAGATAACTTTCGGTGTATCGGCCAATCTTACAACTGTTAGAAATAAATTGATTTCCCTGGCACCCGGGGTGGAAGAGTATGCTTCAGGAGACTATCGTACTGCCGTCGGATATCCTATCGGGTATTTTTATGGATACAAGGCACTTGGCATTTACCAGAATGCCGCGCAGGCCGCAGCGGCATTACCGGATGATGTTGCCGGGTCAACTTACCAGCCGCAGCCGGGAGATGTGATTTTTGAAGACAATAACTCCCCCCTCGCAGGTGATCCCAATGGAAAACAATTCACCGGTGTTCCTGACGGGAGGATCACTCCTGACGACAGGACCCTGATCGGAAAAACTACCCCGGATTTCTTTTATGGCATTAACCTGAATGCAGGTTATTCGGCCTTTGATCTTTCCGTTTTTTTCCAGGGCGTGAGCGGAGTACAAGTATATAACCAGCTCCGCGCAAGCATGGAAGGATTAGGAGGGCCGGGAAGGAATCAATTTGCTACTACTCAAAATCGGTGGAAAGGAGAAGGAACCAGCAATGAGGTACCCAGGGCCATCGCGGGAGATCCTTATCAAAACAACCGGTTCTCCAGCAGGTTTGTCGAGGATGCAGGTTTCTTCAGGTTGAAAAATCTACAGATCGGATATTCTATCAGCCAAAAAATTCTTGCAAGAACCAATTCATTCAAAAGCGTGAGAATTTACCTGGGCGCAACAAACCTGTTTGTGGTTACGAAGTATACCGGCCTGGATCCGGAAGTGGTAACATTTGGTCAAACCTCCAATCAACTGAGTGCGGGTACCGACCAGGGCGCCACTCCCCAGCCCCGGACATTTCAGGCTGGTTTGCAATTTGGATTTTAAATATCAACAATCAACATCAAATTAATATGAAACTTAAACTCAAGATAGTAACCTGCATCCTAATCATGCTGATTTGCACCTTTACCCGGTGCAAGCGGCAACTCGATCTTGCTCCCCAGGGTGAGCTGACCGAAGCAACTTTCTACCAGACCGAAGCGAATTTTGACGCGGCAACGATCTCTGCTTATGTAACCCTGCAAACATATTATTATGATCAGTTTGGTTCAGGATGGTACCAGCCCATTCTTTATCCTGATGACGATGTAACGGTTCGCAGTAACGAATCCAATCAAATCGAAGATTTTAACTGGCTCCCCAGTAATGGAAGTTTCCAGGCTTTATGGGAAGCGTCATACAAAGGCGTGCAGCGCGCCAATGTTATTCTTGAACAGCTTCCCAAAGCCCAGCATTTCAGTGACGAAGCTAACAAGCCACGGTATGAAGGGGAAGCTAAGTTCATGCGCGCCTATTTTAACTTCGTTCTCGCGCTTCACTGGGGTAACCCTCCTGTAGCTGATACGGTGATCAGCGATATCGTTTCTGCCCGGTTACCCAATTCGCAGCCAGGTGAAATATGGGACCTCATACAATCTGACCTCAACTTTGCTAAAAAAGCGCTTCCTGCTAACTGGCCAGCCAGCAATACGGGTCGGGCTACAAGTGGCGCTGCCAGCGGACTTCTCGGCCGTGTGCTCTTATACAGGGCACAGTGGGAACGCAAACCTGAATTCTACACGGCCGCAGATGCCGAATTCAGCGAGATCATTGCGAAGGGTGATTACAGGCTAACAGACCGCTACGCTGACAATTTTGATTTGTCTACGGAGAATAATAGCGAATCTTTATTCGAAGTGCAGTTCGCTTTCGGAAGAAATAACAACTGGAACCCAAGCGAAAACGGCGGCGGTACCGGAACAGGAAGATATATCATGTGGCGCGTTGCCTGCGAATCCGGAGCCTGTGCCGATGGAGCCAACGGGGATGGCTATGGCTATATGCACGTGGTGACGCCTTTGCAAAACGAATTTGAAAGGGCTGACCCAAGAAGGGTTAGTTCCGTCTTCCTCCAGGGCGATCCCTTCCCGTCTGCCAACACACCGGTTTTCCAGGGTGCATGGTCTGTTACAGGTTCAACACCGTCCAAGTACATTATCAATGATAAAAGCGGGTCTGAGATTGCCGGTGAACCAAATATGGGAACAAACAATGAAAGAGTTTTAAGGTATGCCGATATTTTACTGATGTCCGCTGAATGCAAAATACTGGGACCCTCACCCAATCTTGCGGCAGCAGCAGCATTAATTAACCAGGTAAGAAGAAGGGCCGATCCGGGCGGTTCTGTTTTACCGGACCGTTCAGGTACAGGCACTGCCACCGACCTGTTTCGTTTACTGATGCATGAAAGAAGAGTGGAACTGGCACTGGAAGGCCACCGGTACAATGACCTGGTGCGGTGGCATCGCGCGGGACTCATAAATATAAAAACAGATATTGATTTCGGTAGAACACCCGCCAATAATAACTGGCAGGAAAAAAACCTGTTAAAGCCCATTCCTCAGCGTGAACTCGATCTTAATAAAAATCTGGCGCAGACAACTGGATACTGAGGTGAATGAAATATCTTCTGTTAATAACAATCGCGGGTTTCATGGCCTCCTGCTCTAATTCAGATAAGGGCAGGAGCGCCAGGCTTTTCAAATTGCTTGAAAACAGCCATACCGGTATTCATTTCAACAACCTGGTCGTTGAGAACGATTCCATCAATCCAATCGATATGGATTTTTTGTACAATGGCGGTGGCGTTTCAATAGCTGATTTCAATAATGACGGATTACCCGATATCTATTTCACCGGCAACATGGTCTCTAATAAATTATACCTGAATAAAGGCAAATTGACATTTGATGACATCACAGCGGAGGCTTCCGTAACCGGCGAAAAGGAATGGTGCAATGCCGCCACGGTTGTTGACATTAATAATGATGGCTGGCAGGATATCTATGTATGCACAAGTATTTTAAAAAAAACCGCGCAAAGGAGAAACCTGCTCTATGTTAACCAGGGGTTAAACGCGTCGGGTATACCTGTTTTTAAAGAGCTGGCAAAGGTTTATGGATTACAGGACACTAGCTATTCTGTTCAGGCTGCTTTTACCGATTTTGACAACGACGGCGATCTTGACATGTACCTGGTTAATACCAAATTGGTAAAGAGGGGGAAAGCGCAATTTTTAAATAATAACAATGCAGACAGTTCCGCAATCGACGCTGATAAATTTTATAGAAATGATTGGAGCGACTCGCTGCAACATCCCGTATTTATTGATATTTCAAAGCAGGCGGGAATTACTGAACGCGGTTTCGGGTTATCGGTTTCAGTGGCCGATTTTAATAAAGACGGATGGAAAGATATTTATGTTGCCAATGATTTCTATGGCAGCGACGTACTATATATTAACAATCACGACGGAACGTTTTCGGACAAAATTAAAAGTTATATGCGCCATACCTCCCAGAACGCAATGGGAAACGATGTCGGCGACATTAATAACGATGGGCTTCCGGATCTTATAACCGTGGATATGAATCCGGAAGATAACTTTCGGAAAAAGAAGAACATGAATAGTTCAAACTATTACGTGTACCAAAGTATGATGTATGAGCATGTAATGCTGCAATACGTTCGCAACACACTGCAGCTTAATCTTGGTAACCGCATGCTCGGCGAAGACAGCGTTGGTGATCCCCTGTTTGCAGATATCGGTTTTTTTGCCGGAGTAGCACAAACGGATTGGAGCTGGAGCCCGTCCATTGCTGATTTTGATAATGATGGACAAAGGGATATTATTATTACCAATGGCTATCCACGCGATGTAACCGACCACGACTTTGCAGCATTCAGGTCTGCACATACCAACATCGTCGACAAGAAAAAATTAATCGAAGAAATTCCGCAGATCAAAATCGCTAATTACGCGTTTCAAAATACCGGGCACCTGAATTTTCAAAATACCACCACCGACTGGGGGATGGAAAAACCGGGCTTTGCCGCAGGAGCCACCTATGCCGATCTTGATAATGACGGTGATCTTGATTTCATCATCAACAATACGAATGATGAAGTTTCGCTCTATGAAAATCAGGCGCAGCAACTACATAAAAACCGGTACCTCGATATTCAACTGAAAGGCGGCGGCGCTAATACAAATGGCATTGGCGCTTACGTTGAGGTATATGACAGCGAGTACCTCCAGGTTAGCGAAAGTTCCGGTGCACATGGGTATTTATCATGTCCCGACGCAAGGCTCCACTTTGGACTTGGCACACGGAATAAACTGGATTCCGTTATTGTACGCTGGCCCTGGCTCAATAAAAAGCAGGTCATGAAAAATGTCGCTACCAATCAATTGCTGGTGGCAGACATCCGCAATGCCGAAACTCCGGATTCCTGGATAAACCCGTCAACACTTTCGACTACTTTATTTACAGATATAACGGCCCGGGCCGGCGTGGAATATACACATACGGAAACTGATATCATCGATTTCAATTACGAACGATTACTGCCCCATAAATTATCCCAATATGGACCAGGCCTGGCGGCTGGTGATATTAACGGTGATGGACTTGATGACATTTTTATTGGGGGAAGTGGTGATCTGCCCGGACATTTTTTGATCCAGCAAAAATCAGGATCATTTGTCGACCAGGTGCTTCCGCTGCTTACAGGAAAAGACGTGAGACGCCCTGAAACGATGGGTGTGTTATTGTTCGACGCGGATAACGATGGCGACAATGATCTGTATTGCGCCAATGGCAGCAATGAATTCGTTGCGAATACAAAGAGTTACCAGGATAGATTGTACATCAACAATGGTAAGGGCGTCTTTTCCATAGACACCACAGCCCTGCCTGAAAATTTTACCAGCAAAAGTTGTGTGAAGGCTGCAGATATTGATCATGATGGCGACCTTGATTTATTTGTTGGCGGTAGAAGTAAACCAGGCAGTTACCCTGAACCGGTGGGTTCTTTCATTTACAGGAACGATACAAAAAAAGGGATTATCAAATTCACGGATATCTCTGCCGGTACAAAAGGGCTCTCCGGGATCGGTATGGTATGTGACGCGCTGTGGACCGATTTTGACAATGATCAGTTAACCGACCTGGTCATTACCGGGGAGTGGATGCCCATAACTTTCTTTAGAAATTCGGGTGATGGCCAATTTGAGAATATAACGCTTTCCACGGGAATCAGTGCGGACAAAGGATGGTGGAACAGCATTACAGCCTGCGATTTTGACAACGATGGCGATATTGATTACGTGGCAGGCAACCTGGGGCAGAATTCTTTTTTACAACCATCTGAAAAATACCCGGTGAGAATTTATGCGGGCGATTTCGACAAGAATGGAACGCCCGATTTTTTAGCGAGCCTATACCTGAAAGACCAACATGGGATCTTAAAAGAATTTCCGGCAGCTAACCGCGACGAGGTCATAGAACAATTGCCATCATTAAAGAAACAGTTTTTAACCTATAAACAATTTGGTGAGGCAGCCATTAACCAGTTGCTACCTGCAGACCTTTCTACCACACTTATTTTAACTGCCACTAATTTCAAAACCTGTTTTATCAGGAACAACGGACAGGGGAAATTCAGCCTGGCGGCACTTCCGGTGGAGGCTCAGTTTGCACCTGTGTACGGCATGATCGCAGAAGATTTTGACAATGACGGAAAACCTGATCTTGTATTATGTGGTAACGACTATGGAACGGAAGTGACGAATGGCAGGTATGATGCGCTTGCAGGGCTGTTGTTGCTGGGTAATGGCGATGGTACATTCAAGGCGGTCGCTGCATCAGAAAGTGGCATTTCGGTGACAGGAGACGTCAAAGCGATGGTTCATTTCAAGGGGGCGGGAAATACCTCTTTGGTTGCCGTTTCGCAAAACCGGGGCCCACTGAAGTTATTTAGATCCCGGAAAAAAGGCCAGGTACTCTCTTTTAAAAAAGAAGAATTATACGCCATTGTTTACCAGGCGGATGGCAAAAAACGAAAAATTGAGCATTATTTCGGGAGTTCTTTTTTATCTCAGTCAGCTGCCATGATTATCAAATCCGGGAAGATTGAGTTCTATGATATTCATGGAATCACCCGCACCATCAATTAACAAAATACTAAACAAATTAAAATACTTTATTATGTTCATCCGGAGAATTGGTTTCAGCGTAACAGCATTTCTTTACCTCGTTTTGCTGATGGTTTCATCCTGTAATCAAAAAGAAAAAAAAGCAGAGACGATGCATCATTGGGGAGCGGATGGTCCTGCGCTAAGCCCTGAAGAAGCACTAAAATCTTTTCAGGTCGCTAAAGGTTTTCAAATTGAACTGGTTGCTTCTGAGCCGCTCATCTCCGATCCGGTGGATATGGAAATAGATGAATATGGCCGTATGTATGTTGTCGAAATGCATGGCTATCCCATTGATAAAAATGATAAAGGAAGGGTGAAAATGCTTACTGACACGGATGGGGATGGTAAATTTGATAAAAGCACCATATTTGTTGACAGCCTCATCCTTCCCAACTCGGTCATGCGCTGGAAAAAAGGAATTATAGTTGCTGATGCGCCAGATATCTACTATTTTGAAGACACGGATAATGATGGCAAAGCGGATGTAAAAAAAATTCTGCTGACCGGGTTTTCCTTGTCGAATCCACACGTTAATGTCAACAACCCGATGTATGGAATAGACAACTGGATACACCTGGCCCACCGGGGAGCCATTTCTACCAGGAAATATGATAGCCTTTTCGGTGACCTGGGACAAAAAATAATTTATCCCGATCAGCCTGGCGGCCCCAGCCTTGAAGTAAATGCAGATAACCACAGCGTAAGATTCAGGCCAGAAAAACATTTGCTGGAGACTACCTCAGGCCGTGGCCAGTTTGGGCATACCTTCGATATTTGGGGTCATCACCTCTATGGCGACAACGGAAACCATGCTTTTGCAGAGGTGTTGAGAAGCCCTTATGTAAACCGCAACAAAGATTTTATTATAGGCGATGCAAGCGACAAGATTTCGGATCATGGCGATGATCCGGAAGTTTTCAAAATCACTAAAAACCCTGGCAAACAGGCATTCTCCGGAAAGGCTACCATGACATCGGGAAGTGGAATTACGGCCTCGCTGGGCGGTTTGTTTCCCGCGCCGTACGATCAAAATACCACCTTCATTGCAGAATCTGTGAGTAGCCTTATACATGCCGATTTCGTGAAAGATTCGGGTGCATCCTTTGTTGCCGGCAGGGTGGGTGAAGAAGGGAAAGAATTTTTAGCATCTACCGATGGCTGGTCCCGGCCCGTAAATATGTATTTCGGACCGGATGGCGCCTTGTACGTGGTGGATTATTACCGGCAGATCATCGAACACCCGGAATGGATGTCGAAGGAAGCGGTTGCGGCAGGAGGCTTGTATAACGGAAGTGACCTGGGAAGAATTTACCGCATAACTCCCATCGGAACGCCCGCGCCTGACTGGATAAAAGGAATAAACCTCGGCAAGGAAAGCCCGGCGGAGATGGTAGCTCAACTTGCGAACAAAAATATTTGGTGGAGAATCAATGCCCAACGGCTGCTGGTTGACAAAGGGGATCTTTCCATCGTTCCGCAACTTGAACAGCTTACCAGGGGCGGCGTACGGGAAGGCAGGCTGCATGCGTTATGGACCTTGAACGGACTGAACGCACTTACACCCGCCACAATCGCCGCCGCGCTGAAAGACAGCGTCGCAGGCATACGGGAAAACGCCATTCAACTGGCAGAAATGCAAATGAAGGCTCACCCTGAACTGGTGCAATCATTAATTGCACTTCAAAATGATCCAAATGAAAAAGTAAGGTTCCAGCTTTTATGTACACTCGGATATCTTGAAACACCTCAGGTAAGTCAGGCCAGGGAAAATATCCTCTTTAATGATATGAACGACAAATGGGTACAGGCAGCCGCGCTCACAGCTACTTCTGCCGCCACCGGGCCATTGTTACAAACGGTGATCTCCAAATTCAATCCCGAAGTTCCCGCCTTTGCTTCACTGGTCAGCAAAATAGCTGCCATGGTCGGTGGTTCGGGATCGGCCACGAAGATCAACGGGTTGATTTCACAAAGCGTTCATTCAGGTACAAAGAATGCAGCTGCCTGGCAAAGCGCAGTACTTGTCGGACTGGCGGACGGACTGAAAAACAGGAGCGATCAACTGGTTACCGGCGCGGAACAAAAAATGCTGGTAAATGCTTTTTTCATACATCCCGAATCCTCCGTCAGGGAAGCGTCCCTCGCCTTATTAATCGTTACCGGCGTTCAGGACAAATCGTTTCTCAGTAGTAGTATAAAAAAATGTGTCGCGCTTGCCGGGGATAAATCAGCGCCGTCAGAACGCCGCAAGGAAGCAATTAAATTTCTCGTGCTTGGTAAGCCCTCCGACCAGGCCGACCTGCTCAGGAGCCTGCTCGTGTTCCAGGAAGAGATACCAGTACAGTTGGCGGCCCTTAACACATTGGATGCCATACCAGATTCAACCGTAGGCCTGTATTTGCTCCAGCAGTGGAACAAACTCACCCCGGGTATTCGCGATGCCGGTATTGAAACTTTCATGAAGAATGAAAATCGCATGAATATGCTGTTGGATGCGATTGAAGGAGGCAAGATACCTAAGGGCTCGCTTGGTTATGCACAGATCACCAGCTTAAAACATAACAATTCTGAACCGGTTAGGAACCGGGCCTGGGCTATCTTTAATGATAAGGACCAGGAAAAGATCAATAAATCGTACGAGCAAATATTTGACCTCACCGGCGATCCTGTAAAAGGAAGAATGGTATTCCTGCAAAATTGCGGACTTTGTCACCAGGTAAGAGGAAAAGATGGCAGTGCATTCGGCCCCGATCTGGGAACCATCCAGGGCTGGCAGGCTAAGGATATCCTGGCAAATATCCTGGCGCCAGACCTTTCCATATCTGATGGATTTGATATCTGGCAGGTAAAACTAAAAACCGGTGAAACGCTCCAGGGAATTATCGCAAGCGAAACAACCGCGTCGATCGCTTTACAACCTTCACCGGGAATTGAGAAGGTAATTAACCGGCGCCAGATTGAATCCCTCAAAAAAATGGAGGGTACTATCATGCCGGTATTGACCAATAAAATTGATCATCAACAAATGGCCGACCTCATCGTTTTCTTAAAACAATAATGTGTACTAATGAATAATAAATCTATTGCACCGCTAAAAATTCTTGCAACACTATTGGTCTTGCTATTCACTGGCAATGCAAAAGGTCAGCCTTTCCAAAAAGGGTGGAAGCAGTTGTTCAATGGCAGGGACCTGCACTCCTGGGACAGTTATCTCCGGTATCCTACGCCGGTAGGTTTTGAAAAAATGAACCGCGACTCCCTTCCTCCCGCCTTCGGATTGAATAATGATCCACGCGGTGTTTTTAAAGTGGAAGATGGAATGATTCATATATCAGGAGAAATTTGGGGAGCGTTGACTACCAGGGAAGAATATAGCAATTATCACCTCAGGTGCCTGATCAAATGGGGAGAAAAAAAGTATTACCCTAAAGACAGGTCGTCCATGGACGGTGGCATCCTTTATCACGCTTCCGACAGGTTTGATTATGCATTTGATTGCTGGATGAGATCAATGGAAATGCAGATACAGGAACACGATATGGGAGATTTCTGGCCGGTTGGAGCGGGGCTTGCGGAATTTATGGTGAAACCTGATGGACGAACAATTCATAAGGATACGGGCGATCAATACGATTCGCGATATGCCCCGCAACGGCATAGTAACCATATTCATTACGGGCATGTGTGGCGATCCGGAGATTTTGAAAGTGCACACGGCCAATGGACAACCGCCGAACTGGTGACCAGGGGAGCCGACGCCGTGTACATTATTAACGGGTTCGTGGTAAACAGGCTGTTTAATATTTTCAGGGATGATCTTAAGGAACAGGTAACGAAGGGTAAGATTCAATTGCAGAGTGAAGGTGGCGAACATTTTTATAAAAAAGTGGAAATCAGGCCGGTCTCTTTCACTGTAAGCAGGCCCCTGCTTACAGTGAAAGATTCGACGATCCTGGTGTCCGGTACTGTAGAAAACAACCTTGTTATTACGAATACGGGCGGACCGGTAGAAATTATAGCAGCTGAATTGATCGGCGACAATATTGAAGAGTTCCAGGTAAAACTTCCATCCCTGCCACTGATCATCGGCATAGGGCAAACTATCACCCTTCCTGTCAATATGCGACCTGGTTATAAAACAGGTAACCAGGTGAAGTTCCGGTTAGAGACGGTACTTGGCCCGGTACAAGGCTTTAGCGTTAATTTATTAAGCAGGTAAATACTAATCATGGAAAAAAATAACCTTTTTATTATGGCAACACTGCTATTGCTTATTACAAGCAAAACAGGGAATGCCCAGAAAAATATGGAGCAGTACTGGTCTGTAAGTAATGGCGGTATCAGTTGGAATTTAACAGGAGAATCGCGGCTGCCTCATCACGATAATATTGAAATGGATGGTCAAAAAGTTGCTGCGATAATCAGTTATTCCGTCAACGAGCAAAAAATAATTAATATATCCAGGAAAATCATCTTTCCCCAATTCAGGCGCTACCTGACCGCGGCAGAACCAGATTACCTAAGGTTCCGTGCTTATTTACAGGACGACTACGAAGACAATATCCTACCGGCAATCACTATCGGGACAACCAGATTTCAACCTGGTCCGGTCGATTCGATTCATATCGATGGCAAGCTGACCGTGTATCATAAATCGCTGGATGGAATAAGCGTAGTCCGTCAACTTTTTCCCGCAATGACCACAAGAGAATTCGTAGAAATATGGACCCTGGCCAATTCATCCGATTCAACAAAAGATTTTTATGCTGGCAGCCCGGTGCTGAATGTTGAAGAAAAAGGCGTGAATGGCACATTCAGAAGACAGGTAAGATCGGATGTTCCGAAAAGTTTTCAGCTTGCACCAGGAAACAACATCAGTTTTGCCGTTTATATTTCTGCTGCCAATGGGGAAGAGGAATTGCCTCCCATGAATTTTTCATTGGCCGAGGCGGAACGAAATCATTTTCTTGATACCGTAACCGCTAACCTGCAATTAACGACCCCAGATCCCGTGGTCAATACCTTATTTAAATTTTCAAAGATCCGGGCAGCGGAAAGCATTTATCAAACTTCTATGGGCCTCGTTCACTCTCCCGGCGGTGGCCGGTACTATGCGGGAGTCTGGGCCAATGACCAGGCCGAATATGTTGCTCCATTCTTTCCATACCTGGGATACAATACAGGCATAGAAGCTGCGCGTAATATTTACAGGATGTTCCTGAAAAACATTCCTCCAAAAGGAAAAAAAATGTGGTCATCTTTTGAAATGAACGGCGAATTACCCTGCTGTTCCGTTGACCGCGGTGACGCTGCCATGATCGCCAATGGCTTAACACTTTTCCTGCTAACCGTTGGAGACAAAAAAGATTATACCGAATTATCTCCCTTACTCGAATGGAGCCTTGATTACTGCGATTCAAAAAAGAATGAAGCCGGCGTAATTAGTTCAGAAAGTGATGAACTGGAAGGCAGGTTTCCATCCGGCAATGCAAACCTGTCTACCTCCTCCTTGTATTATGGGGCACTCAGAAGCGCTGAAATGCTCGCGGTGGCAACAGGAAGGCCCGCCATTGCCGAATCTTACCGAAAAAAAGCCGCTACTCTTAAAGCAGCGATCGAACAATATTTTGGGGCAGACATGGAAGGGTTAAAAACTTACCGGTATTATAAGGAAAATACTACCCTGCGAAGCTGGATCTGCCTGCCGTTGGTGGTGGGTCTAAATGATAGAAAGGAAGGTACGCTCTCCGCTTTATTCGAAAAATTGTGGACAGACAATGGCACATTGGTTGAATTATCCGGTGACTCCACTACAGGCCGCACATTCTGGGATCGTAGCACCCTATATGCTTTTCGCGGAGCCTTTAAAGCAGGCGCGGCAGATCTCGGCGAAGCAAGACTGCGGGAATTTTCCAGGCAAAGGCTTCTTGGTTTTCATGTGCCCTACGTGGTGGAAGCCTGGCCTGAGGGCGACATGGCCCACTTGTCGGCTGAGAGCGCCCTGTATTGCAGGATATTTACGGAAGGTTTGCTTGCAATGGAACCAACAGGCTTTAACAAATTCACGTTCGCACCATACCTGCCCTCGGGCTGGAAAAATCTAACACTTAAAAATATCCGGGCCTTTAATACCTCCTTCGATATTGAAGTGAAAAGAAAGGACAATTTTTTATTGGTAGATGTCGTCGAGGGAAACCATTCGATATTGCGTAAACAAATAAAACCCGGTGAAACCGTTGCAGTAATTTTATAATTGTAAAGATGAAAATCATAGCTAAAATTCCACATTCCGGATCGTCTTTGGCCATATTTAAAATCGTACGGGCAGTAAGTGGTTTGTTAGGACACAGACGACGGCCGAGCATCGGTTGGTGTCCTCGCCCACCGAAATACGGAGCGACAATTTTAGATACGCACTCGTCTTTTGCCCTTTGTTGTTGCGTAGTCATTATTTTTTAATGCCTGTAACAAAATCCTATTGCCAGGCTGAACTGATGCCATGGGGAAATATTAATGGCATACGGATTAATGGGCAACTGATGAAATTCTCCACCAGCCTGAACGTAGTAAAAACCTTTGCCGAAATAAAAGCTACGGGCAAAGAAAGGCAAAAGCCCAGGTTTTCAAGAAACGGAAATATAAAAGTTGTAAATACGGTGGTCGGGGGTATTCATTTTACTGAATCTGTTGAAAACACCGGCATGGGAGCCTGTACGGTAAAAATAAGGTGCGAGGCAGAAGAAGATGCAGTCTTACAGGGGTTGTATTTAGGTGTACAGCTACCGAAAGAAATTTACAGTAATAGCCAGCCTGCGTTTACTGCGAATGGCATGACCATTCATTCCCGCAAACATCGGTTTAGCATTACTGCTTCAGATACGATCACCATTGTAAATAAAGACCTGCAACTATACCTGCCGATTGTTACCGGATCTCTAACAAAGGGCCAGGTAATTGAACGCTCTTTCCGCATATCGGTAACAGGGGAGATGGATGAATCACCTGCAGAAATAATTCTGAACAACGCCATTAAGGGTAGGCGCTTTGCAGGCCTGGGGGGAAATTTTAGATTGCAGAATGCGACCGACTCGCAGGTGATCGCCTATTGTCTCCGGAATTTAAGGGTCGCCTGGGGGCGGGTCGAAATGCCCTGGAAAAATTGGCACCCGGATTTAAATACCGATCCCACCGAAGCCGCAAGTAATGGCAGGCTGGATGTACTGGTATCCAGGTCGATGCGAATGGCCCGGACACTGAACGAATTGAATATTCCTGTAATCGTATCGGCATGGTCGCCACCCGCCTGGGCGGTTGAAGGACCGTTAAATAATGGTCCGACGGCGAAGGGAATATGGGGAAATCCGTTGGATCAATCCAAAATGCCCGATATATACAAGTCGATTACAGATTATCTTATTTATTTAAAAATGCACTATGGCGTAGCCGCAACCTATTTTTCTTTCAATGAATCAGATATCGGAATCAATGTACGTCAGACTGCGCAGGAGCATAATGAGTTGATCAAAGGTTTGGGCGCCTATTTCATTTCGCGGGGTTTAAAAACGAAATTACTGCTCGGCGATAATTCCGATGCCAATAGTTATGCTTTTATTTATCCTGCATTAAAAGATAGCGCGGCGCGAAAATATATCGGGGCCGTTTCTTTTCATTCCTGGCGGGGATGGGATTCGGCAACGCTTCAAAAATGGACAGATGCTGCTACGCAGATCAATAGCGAATTGATAGTTGGAGAAGGAAGCATTGATGCTGCAGCCTGGCAATATCCTGCTTATTTTGAAGAAGAGTCGTATGCGCTTGAGGAGATCAACCTCTACATCCGCCTGCTGGCCATTTGTCAGCCGCTCTCCATTTTGCAGTGGCAGCTAACGGCCGATTATTCTTTGCTTAAAGGCGGTGGGATATTCGGAGACGCCGGCCCACTTGCTCCTACCCGGCGTTTTTGGCAATTAAAACAACTCGCTGACACCAGGGCCGGTCTTTTGCATATTCCTGTTTCGTCCAACAGGGCAGATATTTCATGTGCGGCCCTGGCAGGTGAAAATAACTGTACGCTGCATATTGTTAATAATAGTGGCGGAAGGGAAATGTATGTTAAAGGAGTTCCGGCCGGAATAAGGCTTTTTCAGTTAATGCTTACCGATCAAACAACTGACTATAAAAAGGTCATTGAAATCCCTGTTAACAACGGACAGGCGGTTTTTAGGCTGCCAGCGCGGTCTTATGTAACGTTAACGGGCTCTCGTTGATGAAGGATGGCCGACAGCACAAGCTTTGAATTTCCTTAATTGCTGCTTGTATAGGAAATCGTAGCAGGGAACAACAAGCCGTCGATCACGGCCTTTACATATCCTTTGTTGGCTGGCAGCATGTAAATTATTATTTGCAAATATTGTATAATTTTTTAAAAGCTTACTGTAGAAAAAGGTTGCCTGTTTACAGTTAAGTAGTGTTTGCATGAAAACTCTGAAAACCTTTACAGACAATGGATTATGGAGATTTTTCTTGTTGAATATTATTAATTTGAAACTAAAAAAATGGCCTACAATAAAATATTACTGAGCTGTTTAATAAAAGGCATTTAAGTGTGGCCACTATTTGATCTTCTACATCTGTAACCGGGTTAGCTGCCTTTCGTTGGTTCGGTTCCGATGAAATCGGAATTGAAAAAATGCGCAGCCTATTTTTTCAAAGAAGCAAAAACAGCAGCGTTCCGGTTATCCGCCAGCTGGCGGACCGGC
>JBDSLD010000305.1:0-23478 GCA_039916545.1 Ferruginibacter sp. | reverse complement strand
CACAAAACAGGGGAGAAAAAACAGTGCTTTAAAAGTTGCTTACAATGGATATTATGGAGTAGACAAGGTTTGGCAGATGCAGGATGTGACCGACCGGTTGGAATACCAAACGTTGAATAATGAGAGTCGCGCCAATGCTGGTAAACCCCTCTTCGCGGCAAATGATCCGGCTAATGCATTGTATGTGAAAAATATCAATACCGACTGGCAAAAAGAAGGTTTAAAAACTGGTATGCGGCAAAATCATAATGTCAGTTTATCCGGCGGCGGTACCAACAATACCTATAATGTTTCCCTGGATTATTTTCAAAACAAAGGTACGTATGTAGGTAACGGTCCCGACTATACGCGTTATTCAGCAAGGGTAAATACGACTGCAGAAAAAGGTATATTTAAGATAGGCCAGACTTTCAACTACACACATTCCCACGAGAATACACTTACTTTCAGGGATGATATTTTACTGGGAGGGATACCTCCACTGATCGGCACACTGGTAGTGGCTATTCCGACAATGCCCGTGTACGATCCGGCCAATTTAAATGGTTTTGGAGGATCGTCTTCCGAATTTAACGGGGCTAATTCATTGAATGGCATTGGCATCAATAGTATCCTTCAAAATTATGTAGATGTTGACCGCACCTTCGCTAATATCTATGGAGAGGTAAGGTTGTTAAAAAATAATGGTCATAATTTGAGGTTTAGAACAAGTTTAAGTTATGATAAAACAATGGCAAGGGATTATACCTGGCAGCCTGCATTTTACCTGGGACAATTTTTTAGCAGTCCTACTGCACGTTTAAATGATAACTCACGCGTTTATACAAATGCATCGGTTGAGAACACGCTGAATTACGACAAATCTTTTGGCGGCCACAAACTGGAAGTATTGGTAGGACAGGGATACCGCCAGGCCGGTTCTATTTTAAGAGAAAGCAAAGCAGAAGGTTTTACAACACCCTACTACCCGGTGATCAGCAATGGCCAATCCACTTCGGCAAAAGGACAGGAATTTAAAAATGCGCTAAGCTCTTATTTTGGAAGGGTCAACTATGCTTATGGCGACAGGTACCTGCTTTCTGCATCGCTTCGCAGGGATGGCTCTTCAAGGTTTTCACCGGTAAATAAATTCGGATATTTTCCCGCTGCTTCAATAGGTTGGAAGATAAGCAATGAAAGTTTCTGGAGCGTGCCTGCATCCATCGTTTCGTCTCTTAAATTAAGAGGAAGCTATGGTAAATTGGGTAACCAGGAAATTGCGGAATACCAATACCAGGGTACGATAAATTCCGGTGTTGTGTACACTTTCAATGGCGTTGAATATACCGGCGGACTGCAAACACTGGTCGCCTCACCGAATATCAAATGGGAATCAAAAGCCATCAGCAATATAGGTTTTGACGGAACCTTCCTCAATAACCACATCGATTTTTCTGCTGAATATTACAATGCAAAAAGTACGGACCTGTTAGTGCAATTTCCTATCCCGGCAAGTACCGGTTTTGAAAACTTAACACCGGTTGCCAACCTTGGTGCAGTCAATAATTCAGGTTTTGAATTTACAGCTACTTACCATAAAAATAAAGGTGACTTTACTTATAACATATCCGGTAATCTTTCTACCGTAAAAAATAAAGTGCTGGTCTTAGGTGGTAATAATGAACCGATCTATGGAGTTGGTTCCAGAACGGTTATTGGCGCTGAAGTAGGAGAACACTATGGCTTTCTTTATGAAGGTATTTTTCAAAACCAGGCCGAAATTACTGCCCATGCTTCCCAATTTGGCGCGGCGCTAAAACCGGGAGATGTAAAATACACGGATGTGAGCGGGCCGAATGGTAAACCCGATGGCATAGTTGATGAAGCTTATGACAGGGTATCGTTAGGTAGCGGCATTCCCAAACTTAATTATGGGTTTAGTTTTTCCGCAGCTTACAAAAGGATCGACCTTTCGATCTTTGCTTCAGGCAGCGCGAAGTTTTTAATCAACAGCAGGATGTACCGCGATCTTCACCATTCCGCCGGCTCACTCAATTACAGCACAGATATGCTCAACAGGTGGACCCCGACCAATACCAATACCGATATCCCAAGGTTAAATGATGACGATGTAAATAATTTCAAGGATTCCAACAGGCCGGGCTGGTTGCAGAATGGTTCTTATTTAAGGATCAATACGGTATCTCTCGGGTATTCGCTTCCGGCAAATATTATCAAAGGATTGACCAGTTCCAGGATCTATGTAACCGTTCAAAACCTGTATTCTTTCCAGGGCTACCAGGGCTATAATCCTGATTTTACTTCCGGTGTATTTAATCCCGGTTTTGATTTCGGCTCTTATCCAAAACCAAGGACCATGATGGTGGGCGTACAACTGGAATTTTAAGCATTCAAAATATTCAAATAAAAGATCATGAAAAAAATAATATATCTCTTTGCCGGCTTTCTCTTCATCACAAGCGGCTGCGATAAAAAATTAGACCTGGCCAATCCAAATTCAACATTGGTAGCCGATTTTTGGAAGACAAAAGAACAGGCGTACGGCGGCTGTACAGCGATCTACAACGCCTTAACAGTAGATGGCTCTTACATGCGCTCATTTCCCGGACTTACCGATAGCCGGGGAGACGATTTTACCGGCGATAGTCCCTGGCTCGACCTTGTGCTTACCGGGCAGTTCATCATACCAACTACTTCCGATCCGGTCTTTTGGATCTGGCGGGAATTTTACCTCGTCGTAAACAGGTCTAACCAGGTGCTGACTTATGTCGCACAATACGATGAATCAGTATTGCCGGCTGAAGAAAAAAACAGGATATTAGGACAAGCATATTTCCTGCGCGGATTGGCTTATTACAACCTGGCCACTTCATTCAAAGTTGTTCCGGTAATAACATCGCCATTGGTAGATCCGGGCGAATACTCCACTGTAACGGCCACAGAAGAAGTGTTGTGGAACCAGATCTATGCTGACCTTGCTGCTGCTGAAGCCAATCTTCCTGTTTCCTATGATAATATTACCGGGCTTGACCAGGGACAAAAAGGAAGGGCCACCAAAGGCGCTGCTGCAGGTTTATTGGGGAAGGCTTATTTATACCGGAAGGATTATGCAAAAGCAGGTATCCAGTTCGAAAAATTTTTAACAGGACCGTTGAAAGGTGTCTATTCGCTGATGCCCGATTACAGGGATAATTTCAAGGATACCAAAGAAAACAATAGTGAATCGCTTTTTGAAGTACAATTTACCGAAGGTACCGGCACTGATGCCAATTGGGCGGGTGATCCGACCGGCTCCTGGAAACAGGTGCAGGCAATATCTGTTACTTACGGCATGGAGGGAGCGGGCTTTTCCGATTACCTGCCTACGCGTTGGATCTATGATGAATATAAAAAAGAAAAAACGATCAGTGGCAAAAGTGATCCGCGATTATTGGCCACCATTGCCTCGTATGAGCCTGCCGATAATTCAACACAAGCTTATGGCAGGCCATGGTTCAACCCGCAAACATCAATCTATCCAAGGAAATATACCAATGATGGGGTGGGCAATGGCAAAGCTTTTGAAACTGCACCGGAGTCCGGTATCAATTACCGGGTGTTACGTTACTCAGATATTTTATTGATGTATGCCGAAGTGTTAAATGAAACAGGCAAAACTGCTGATGCATATCCTTACATACAACAAGTGAGGAGCCGGGCATTGTTACCTGACCTGGCCACGGTAAAACCTGCGATGACACAAGCTCAAATGCGGGACCAGCTGGGGCATGAAAGGGCACTGGAATTTGCGATCGAAGGGCAACGGATCAACGACATCATTCGCTGGGGCTGGTTATATGATGCCACAAAACTGGCAGAACTAAAAGCGCATGACAAGGATTTCAATACCTGGACGCCGGGTAATGAATATTTACCGGTACCGCAACGTGAACTGGATGTAAATAAAAATCTTACACCAAATCCGGCGAATTAGTTATCTTAAGTATAAATACTGTCTGTATTTTTATCGCGTGGTTATTTATACTTATTTTATCTATTTAAATTAAAAAAATGAAAAAGAATTTTGTCTCCTTGTGCTCACTTTTTTTAGCCGGTATTTTTATTAGTAATGTAGCAGCTCAACAAGTAACTATTGATGTCCAGAAAACGGGCAAGTACAAGATCGATCGAAATATATACGGTCATTTTGCAGAGCATTTGGGCCACTGTATCTATGATGGTTTTTATGTAGGGGATACTTCTAAGATACCCAATACAAATGGTGTTCGGAATGATATAGTCGATGCGCTAAAAAAATTAAAGATACCCAACCTGCGCTGGCCTGGTGGATGTTTTGCGGATACTTATCACTGGAAAGATGGGATAGGCGCAAAAGATAAAAGACCTGCCATGGTCAACAAATGGTGGGGCGGTGTTACGGAAGACAATAGTTTCGGCACACATGATTTTTTAAACATGTGTGAACTGCTGGGCGCCGAGCCATATCTCTCAGGAAATGTTGGAAGCGGCACTGTGCAGGAAATGGCTGACTGGGTTCAATATACCAATTTTAAAGGCAAGAGTCCGATGAGTGATTTGCGTAAGGAGAATGGCCGCACCGAACCATGGAAGGTGAGGATATGGGGTATCGGCAATGAAGCCTGGGGTTGTGGCGGAAACATGAAGCCGGAATATTATGCAGATGAATACCGCAAGTACGCCACTTTCATGGCTGATTGGGAAAATACAGGCGGACTGATGCGTATCGCTTCTGGTGCCAGTGATGCAGATTACCACTGGACAGAAACGCTCATGAAAAATATCCCGATGAATATGCTGGGCGGTGTAGCCATGCATCACTATTCAGTCATTGAATGGAACAAGAAGGGCCCTGCAGTTGACTTTACAGAAGCCCAGTATTTTCATACCATGACCGAAGCCATCAAAATGGATTCATTGGTTACCAACCATGCTGCCATCATGGATAAATATGATCCCAAACAAAAAATTGCTTTAGTAGTAGATGAATGGGGTGGTTGGTACGATGTGGAACCCGGTACAAATCCTGGTTTTTTATACCAGCAGAATACCATCCGGGATGCAATGATCGCAGGCGTTACGCTGAATATTTTTAATAACCATGCCGATCGTGTACGCATGGCGAACCTTGCCCAGTGCGTGAATGTATTGCAGGCCGTTATCCTTACCAATAAAGAAAAAATGATCCTGACACCGACTTATCATGTCATGGAAATGTACAACGTACACCAGGATGCAACCTTACTTCCCTTGAAAATATCTTCCAATGATTATGTGCTGGACGGAAAAAAATTGCCTGCCGTTTCTGCATCCGCCTCAAAAGATAGTTTGGGTGTAATTCATATTTCACTGGTAAATATTGACCCTGCCAAAACTCAAAAGATCACATTAAATATATCAGATGAAAAAATTACTACTGTTACCGGTAGGGTGCTGTCATCAAAAAAATTACAGGATTATAATTCATTCAATGAACCTGATAAAATAAAGCCTGCAGTTTTTAAAGATGCAGTCATTGATAAAAAATCGCTTGTCATCACCTTGCCTGCGGCTTCGGTGGTGGTACTGACGGTTAAATAAATAAACTATGACATTTTTTTTTCGTCCGATATCTTATGCCTTCACCCGGATTATATTTTTTGCATTACTGATCCTGTGTTCCTGTAGTAAAAATGATCCCGCACCAGCACCACCCCCGGTAACGCCACCCGTTACCCCACCGGTGACACCGCCTGCGGCCTTCGATATAAATTCGATCAATGATACTTATGAAAGCATAGCGCCTTTTGTAAATTATACTAAATGGGCATCTTACAATGTGCATGATCCGTCGGTAATGAAAGTGGGCGATTATTATTATTGTTATAGTACCGATGTAGGTTTTGGTATCGATGTACGCCTGGGCATACAGGTGCGAAAATCAAAGGACCTTGTGGAATGGACCTTTGTTGGCTGGGTCTTCAACAGTCTGCCAGGACTTGGTTCGGATTTTATAAAGAGTCATAACGGTACTCCTTTTAATTCCTTGTGGGCACCTTATATTATGAAGGCAGGCAGCGAATACAGGTTGTATTATTCTTTGTCTTCAGCCATATCCAGGCTGAGCGTAATTGGACTGGCAACTTCGGCTTCGCCTGAAGGGCCATGGGTAGAAAAGGGCATTGCAGTCAGTTCCATCAACGATGCGGACGTTCAAACAAACGCGATCGATCCAACAGTGGTAGTTACGCCGGCGGGTGAGTACTGGATGTTTTACGGATCAGCCTACGATGGCATCTATGCATTGAAACTTGACCCTGCTACAGGGCTTGCATTAAAAACAGGAGACAAGGGAAAGCGGGTAGCACAAAGAGGTTTTACCGGTTCAACCATCAACGGAAATATTGAAGGAGCAGAAATTATTTACAATGCTGAACAGAGTAAATACTACCTTTTTATTGCCTACGACTGGCTGGAAACGAAGTATAATGTTCGCGTTGGAAAAGGGGATAATCCGCAGGGGCCTTTTTATGATTTTAATGGCGTAAATATTAATACGGTGCAGGACCATGGTCCAATGATCCTTGCTCCATACCAATTCCAGGGGCATAGCGGCTGGCAGGGCACGGCGCATTGCAGTGTTTTCAAAGATGATGCGGGACAATACTATATGGCACACCAGGGCAGGCCAGGGGCCAGTAAATATTCCATGGACCTGCACGTGAGAAAAATATTCTGGACCCAGAATGGCTGGCCAATTGTATCGCCCGAGCGGTATGCATGGGAAGACAACGCAACAGTGGCAAAGGACAGCCTGGCTGGCGAGTGGGAGCAAATAAATTTAAATTATAACCAGGTGCCAGGTTTTTCGAAGGAGCAGGTGCTGCCTGATTTCCAGGTCTCCACGAATATCACCATCGATGCAGCTGGAACGATCAATGGATCGGCTGCTAACACCTGGACGTATGCAGCTCCCTGGTTACAATTAAACTGGAGTACAGGCACCGCAGATAAAGTGTTGGTACAAAAAGGAAGGGATTGGGAAAATAAAAAGAGCACTTATATTTTCACCGGTTTGAATAATACAGGCATGGCTGTTTGGGGTAAGAAAAAATAAGGTAAGCGTGTTATGAATGAGGACAAATTAATAAGCAATGATAAAGAGGAGGCAATGATTAACAACTAATATTACAAATGCGGGTGTTTACTAAAATATAATATTTTTTATAAAGATCAGCGTGTAATTTGCCCGGACAAAATTTCTATTTGCGAAATAAGTACGTGCTGTAACTGAAGGCTGTTACTGCCTGGTTGCATAAATATTAAAATCCGAATGAAAGAAAAGATAGTTTTTTTTAGCAGGACCATTTTTAACAGCATCCTGTTAGTCGCAGCTTTAATGTATGGTACAACTATCCTGGCGCAGCAAAAAGCAGGAACTCTCGTAGCGGGTAATCCTGTCATTAAAAATAAATATACTGCAGATCCGGCAGCTTTTGTACACGGTGATTCTGTTTACCTCTATACCGGGCATGATGAAGGATTGCCGGGAAAAGATGGCTACGTCATGCACGAATGGCTTTGTTTTTCATCAGCGGATATGGTTCATTGGAATGAGCATCCCGTGCCATTGAATGTGAAGGATTTTACCTGGTCAAAAAATGACGCCTGGGCCTCACAGGTAATTGAAAGGAACGGAAAGTTTTATTGGTACGTTGCAACCGAACACGCTACGATACCTGGAAAAGCGATTGGCGTAGCAGTAGCGGATAATCCCGCAGGGCCATTTAAAGATGCGATCGGTAAAGCACTGGTCACCAATAATATGACGAGCGCTGAATCAAAAATGATGTGGGATGATATTGACCCTTCCGTTATCATTGATGACGATGGACAGGCCTATCTTTTTTGGGGAAATAGAAAATGTTACTATGCAAAGCTTAAACCTAACATGGTAGAATTAGATAGTGAAATCAAGGCCATCGACCTGCTAAATTTTACCGAAGCGCCCTGGATACACAAACGCAATGGCTGGTACTATTTGTCCTATGCTTACGAATTTCCCGAAAAAATCGCTTATGCAATGAGCCGCAATATAAATGGCCCCTGGATATTTAAAGACATAATCAATGAAGTGGCTGGCAATTCCAATACCAATCACCAGGCGATCATCGATTTTAAAGGACTGTCCTATTTTATTTATCACAATGGAAGTCTGCCCACAGATGGCGGCAGCTTTCGTCGTTCTGTATGCATAGATTATTTGCATTACAATGAGGACGGCACTATAAAGCGTGTCATCATGACGACAGAAGGGGTGAAGGCGACAAAGTAATGAGTGATGATAATAAGTAGTGAATATTACGATGCTGAGAAAAATGAACATTCCAAATATTTTAAGAGGCTTACAAAAAATAGAAACATGCGAATATCAAAATTGCTTACAGTATTTATTCTTACCGGTTTATTATTGCCGGGTGTGATAAATGCCCAGCAGAAAGACAATATTATTGTGAAAGCAAATCAGCCTATTGCTGATATACAACCTACCATGTGGGGAATCTTCTTTGAAGATATCAATCTCGGTGCGGACGGAGGTATTTATGCCGAACTGGTGAAAAACCGTTCGTTTGAATTTTATACACCTTTGATGGGCTGGACTGTCAGGCAAAATAGGCTGAATGAAGGAAGTGTGGTGGTACTTAACAGGCAGGAAGAAAATATTGCCAACCCGCGTTTTGTTTGCATCACAAAAAAAGTGGCCACTGATTCGTTAAGCATCGTCAATGAAGGCTTTCGTGGCATGGGTATAAAAAAAGGTTTGCGGTATGATTTTTCTGTCATGTACCGGCAGCAGTCGCCCGGGCTTACCCTTCACATCGAATTATTAAATACTACCGGCAAAGTAATTGGTAATGCCACGCTTACACCCTCTTCAAACACCGGGAATGCATGGAAAAAAGATTCCGTAAGTTTTGTTTCGTCTGATACGGCCTGGAAAGGAAAGTTAAATATCCGCTTTGAAGGAACCGGTGTGATCGACCTGGATATGGTCTCGCTTTTTCCGGAAGATACCTGGAAAAAAAGGCCCGGTGGAATGCGTGCTGACATGATACAATTATTGGCGGATATGAAACCTGGGTTTATCCGTTTCCCCGGCGGCTGTATAGTTGAAGGGCACGACCTGGCGGTTCGTTATCAATGGAAAAAAACGATCGGGCCAATTGAAGAAAGGCAGTTGATCATTAACCGCTGGAACAATGAATTCGCTCACCGGCCTGCACCTGATTATTTTCAAACTTTTGGATTAGGGTTTTTTGAATATTTTCAATTAGCCGAAGACATCGGTGCCGCGCCTTTGCCCATACTCAATGCAGGAATGGCCTGCCAGTTCAACACGGCAGAAGTAGTGCCCATCGATCAGCTTGATCCGTATGTGCAGGATGCTTTGGACCTAATAGAGTTTGCTAACGGTGACGTAAGCACGAAGTGGGGGAAGGTAAGAGCGGCGCTGGGCCATCCAACTTCCTTTAATTTAAAAATGATGGGCGTGGGCAATGAGAACTGGGGCCCGCAATATTTAGAAAGGTTGCAGATATTTTCGAAGGCAATCAAAGCAAGATACCCGGACTTTAAACTGGTCAACAGTTCGGGCACCGATCCTGATGGCGAACGTTTCGATTACCTGGATACCAACCTGAGAAAAATGAACGCTGATATTATTGATGAACATTATTATCGCCGGCCAGAATGGTTTTTGGCTAATGCGGCCCGCTATGATAATTATCCCCGGGAAGGAGCAAAAATATTTGCCGGAGAATATGCTGCGCAAAGCGATAAAACGGTTAGCATCAATAACAGGAACAATGCTGAAACAGCCATCGCAGAAGCCGCCTTCATGACCGGTCTTGAACGCAATGCCGCTGTTGTAAACCTGGCATCTTATGCCCCGCTGTTTGCAAATGTGGATGGTTGGCAATGGACGCCCGACCTGATCTGGGTTAACAATTTGCAATCCTACGGCACGCCTAATTATTACGTGCAAAAATTATATTCAACCAACAAAGGAACCAATGTAGTGCCAGCGTTATTAAATGGAAAAGCAATATCCGGGCAGGACAGTTTATATGTTTCTGCAGTGATCGATAAAAATACCGGTGAAGTGATCATCAAAGTGGTGAACGCATCAGGAACGGAAAAAGTAAAGGCCATTAGTTTGGAAGGGATAAAGAAAATGCCATCCCAGGGCCAGTTGACAGTATTGCAAAGCAATGACCTCAATAAAGTGAATTCCTTCGACCTGCCTCAAAACGTGGCACCTAAAGAATCGACCATTGCGATCAGGGGAAAGAAGATAGACCTCACTGCAGCACCGTATTCATTTTCGGTCATCAGGGTGAAGATGTAGATTTAATTTATTTCACTAATCAAATACAGTGTTAGACGGATTTATCAACAAATAACATGAAAAAAAATTACCGTTGGGGCATACTCGGTGCGGGCCGGATCGCTGAGAAGTTTTGTACTGCTTTAGCTTTTACCGAAGGTTCGGAAGTGTATGCAGTTGCTTCGCGTGATATTGAAAACGCAAAGGCTTATGCGGCAAAATACAATGCCACCAAATTTTACAGTGATTACAATGATTTAATAAACGATCGGGAGGTCGATATTATTTACATTGCTACGCCCCATGCTTTTCATTACGGGCAAACTATGCTTTGCCTGCAAAATAAAAAGGCAGTGCTCTGCGAAAAACCAATGTCCCTGAATTATAAGCATACGTCAGAAATGATAGCTACTGCTATTAAGAACGAGGTGTTTTTTATGGAAGGGTTATGGACTGCCTGTATGCCATTTATAGATAAAATAAAATCGTTGATCGCTGAAGATATGATCGGTCAGCCGAAATACGTGACCGCTGATTTTGGATTTGAAGCGCCCCTGGAGTTAGATGGCCGGTTATTCAATAAGGCATTGGGTGGAGGCTCTATCCTCGATATCGGCATATATCCCATTTCTTTTGCCACCTTGATCTTAGGCGCACCCTCCGAAATTAAAACAATTTCAAAACTAACGCAGACAGGGGTTGATGAGTATGCAAATATAGTAATGCAATATGCGGGCGGAGCAACAGCCCACGCGTTGTCAACCATCAGTTTTAATACGCCGCTCGAAGCTGAGATCATCGGCACGAAGGGAAGTATAAGAATTGAAAACCCCTGGTTTAAGGCAACAGATTTCTCACTAACGACAGGCGATGGCACCAGGCAAAACTTTTCAATCCCTCATTTATCCAATGGCTTCGAACACGAAATAGAAGAAGTGATGTATTGTCTCGACAACGGGCTGCTGCAAAGCAATAAAGTACCTCACGATCTAACGCTGTCTGTTAGCAAAATAATGGATGAAGTGCTTCACCAGGCGGGTGTGGTTTATGATCCCCCCAGCATCTGATGTTACCTATTTAGGGAACAGGGTTCCCTCTCTGCGATCACCTGTCCTGGCATTCCGGGAGCAGGGATGATGTCATTAACAATAAACTTTTACATATGAAACCGATACTGATAATCCTGTTATCTCTCATCAGCTTTACCCTTTCCGCACAAACAAAACCGTTGGCAAACGACACCTTGATCCCCGTACATGATCCCGTGATCATCCGGCAGGACAGTACCTATTATATTTTTTGTACCGGCCAGGGTATCACCGTTTTTTCTTCCGGAGATATGAAACATTGGAAACAGGAAAAGCCTGTGTTTGATAAAGCACCTGGTTGGGCAGTAAAAGCCATACCGGGTTTTACCGGGCATGTGTGGGCACCGGATATCAGTTTCCACAAGGGCTTGTTTTATCTATATTATGCAATCTCGGCTTTTGGTAAAAATACTTCCTGTATCGGCCTGGCAACCAATAAATCACTAAATCCATCTTCGCCGGATTTCAAATGGATGGACCAGGGTAAAATAATTCAATCCGTACCCGGCAGGGATATGTGGAATGCGATAGATCCCAATTTGGTAATGGATGAAAATCAAACGCCCTGGCTTTCCTTTGGTTCTTTTTGGAACGGTATGAAAATGGTTAAATTAACCGGTAACCTGCTGGCAGTGGCACAACCTGAAACCTGGTACACGGTTGCCAGCCGAAAAAGAGATTATATTCTGCCTGATTCCGTTGCCGGCGATGCCGCGATCGAAGCGCCTTTCATATATAAACATGATAATTTTTATTATCTCTTCGTATCCTTTGATTATTGCTGCCGCGGAGAAAAAAGTACTTACAAAATGATGGTAGGAAGAAGCGAAAAAGTATATGGCCCTTATGTCGACCGGGACGGTGTGCCGATGAATTTAGGCGGCGGCTCGGTTGTATTGGAAGGTAATAAGAACTGGTTTGGTGTGGGGCACAATGCAGTAGCCGGTTTTAATGGGGTAGATTATCTAATATACCACGCCTATGATGCAAATGATTTCGGCCGCTCGAAACTGCAGATCGAAAAAATCAAGTGGGTCAATGGATGGCCGTATGTGGCGAGAAGGCCAGGATGATAGTTTTAAGAGAAAAGCCATTGAGTGAAAATACACAATATTGTTTCGGCTGGTTAGTGGTTTTTAAATATCTTAGCGCCTCGAAATTTTAAATAAATTATCATTTAAAATATACATCTATCATCTTTCTGCTCCTGCACCATTCAACCGCGATGACGTTGAAAAGTAGGAACAGAGATCAAAAACGACAATAAATATGAAAGGATCTACATTGCTTGGCATCGGGATTGCAGCTGTTTTTGCGACTTCAGTTACGTCCTGTAATAATCAAAAAAGCGAAGAAAAAATGGAAATGAAAAAAGGGATCACAAAGGCATCCTTTGGCCAGGCAGATGGCAAAGAAGTTTTCTTATACACATTGACCAATTCAAAAGGAACAGAAGTAAAAATATCGACTTACGGCGGAGTAGTTACTTCCTGGGTATCACCTGATAAAAATAATAAAAAATCAAGCATCGTATTGGGCTTCGATAGCCTGAGCGGGTATTTGGCAAAACCACCTTACTTCGGTGCGCTGGTCGGCCGTTATGGCAATCGCATCGCTAAAGGCAAATTTAAAATTGATACGTCAGTATATACGCTTGCAACCAATAATAACACCAATCATTTGCATGGTGGAAATAAAGGCTTCGACAAACAAGTATGGGATGCTACCATCGAAAGCGATTCAATACCGTCTTTAATGCTTGGTTATTTAAGTAAGGATGGTGAAGAAGGCTACCCGGGAAATTTAGATGTAAAGGTTCAATATACTTTGACTGACGATGATGAACTGAAGATCGAATACAATGCGACAACTGATAAGGCAACGGTCGTTAACCTTACCAACCACAGTTATTTTAATCTTACCGGCGACGTTACCAACACCATTCTTGATCACCTGTTTGAGGTAGATGCAGATAATTACACACCGGTAGATACTACGCTTATCCCGACAGGTGTAATTGCAACGGTGAAAGGAACACCATTCGATTTTACAAAGGCAACAAAAATCGGCCTTCGCATCGATTCTGTTCAGGGCGGATACGATCACAATTTTGTACTGAACAAAAAAGATTCCACCTTGCAGAAGGTGGCTACCGTTACCGACGAAATGAGTGGCAGGACACTGGAAGTATCTACAACGCAGCCAGGGTTACAATTCTACACGGGCAACTTCCTGGATGGCACGCTTAAAACAAGTGATGGAAAAAAGATCAATCAACACACAGCTTTTTGTTTGGAAACACAGCATTTTCCTGATTCACCCAACGAACCAACATTTCCGACAACACTTCTGTTACCGGGGCAAAAATATCATAGCATTACTGTTTACAAACTTTCTGTCGCCAAATGATAAAAACCGCGTTAGTTAGTCCGGAAGAGTGGCTGACCAGGATTCTCAATTGATAAACTTACCGTCTCTGTTATTATCAAATACATATAAATAATTTAACCAACTATGAAATTTTTTATTGATACAGCCAACCTTGCGGATATACGCGAAGCAAATGAATTAGGGATTCTCGATGGTGTAACTACCAACCCTTCTTTGATGGCTAAAGAAAATATAAAAGGGGAAGCTGCGATCGCCAATCACTATAAAACAATTTGTGAAATTGTCGATGGTGATATCAGTGCTGAAGTATTATCGACTGAATTTGCGACAATAGTGGAAGAAGGAAAGAAGCTGGCTGCCATCCATCCGAATATCGTGGTAAAAGTACCAATGATCAAGGAAGGTGTCAAAGCGATCAAATGGTTCACAGACAATGGCATCAAAACCAATTGTACCCTTGTATTTAGTGCCGGACAGGCAATACTGGCTGCAAAAGCAGGCGCCACCTATGTTTCACCATTTATAGGCCGTATCGATGACAGCGGCTGGGACGGCGTTCAACTGATCGCGCAGATCAGCAATATTTATAATATCCAGGGTTTTGAAACGGAAATATTAGCGGCCTCTATCCGCAATGCAAATCATATTATTGCATGCGCCGAAGCGGGTGCCAATGTATGCACGTGCCCGCTATCTTCCATCCTGGCATTATTGAAACATCCTTTAACGGATATCGGTTTAAAAACATTTTTAGCCGATGCTGAAAAAATGAAAGGGACAGATTAGGGTATATCCTGCTAAGGTGCCTTCCATTTTATTTTGCATGTTGCTTATCTTCATTGAATGCGGATAAAAAAAACCGGTGTAACCATTTTTATTTTTTGTATCCAGCTTGTATCTTTTACCGGTAAAGGACAGGATAGTGCTATTATTGATTTTCTTGTCAAAAGGATCGCCTCGCAACAGGTACAGCAGGACAACTATTTTCTTGCAGGAATTTATCCTTCCTATATTTCAAAAAGTGACAAATTCAGTACTAAAAAAAAAGACAACAATATTTTTTTCAATTGCCTGATCGCTTATACACTGAATGATGCCAGGCCTTTCGTAAGTAAGGAAAGCAAGTTGCTGATTGATTCGATGCTTGATAGATCGAGGCCTTTGTTTGCCCGGTTTAAAAATAAAAAGCGGGATACTTATAATTTCTGGCGCACAGATAGCGCCTTTGATTTTCCTTTCCCCACGGTATTCAATCTTTACTCAAAAGATGTAACCCTGCCGGACGATATGGATTGTACCGTACTGTCATTACTGGCGCTTCATGCCAATGACTCCACCGCAGGCGTTGTGCATAACCAGTTGCAAAGATTTGTAAACAGCGAACGTACAAAGGTCCGCTCGTTAATATCCGCTTATGATACTTTGCCGGCATACTCTACCTGGCTCGGCATAAAATTTCCGGTGGTATTTGATATTTCGGTGTTATGCAACGTATTGTCTTTTGTGCAGGCTTACGATCTTCCCTGGACAAAAGCGGATTCCGCCAGCCTTGAAGCAATTGTGACAACCATACAAAACGATTATCACATCAGCAAGCCGGTCTATGCCTCGCCTGTTTATCCTACCACTTCACTTATTTTATATCACATCGCCAGGTTAATGAAAGTGAAAGAGATACCGGCCCTGGAAGCATTTAAAGTAAAACTGGTGACGGATGCGGGAAGGGAATTATCGCGCAGCAACAATTTAATGGAAAAGATCATTTTGAGCAGTGCCATACTGAAATGGGGGTACCGGCCTCCCGAGCTTTTACTGCCGGCACTGGATAAAATCGGAAAAAAAATTGAGCGAAATGATTTTACCTTTTTTATTGCCAACCTGCCTTCCTATTTTAAAGATTTCTTGAAAATCGCTGCTACAAAAAAACATTTAGGGTTTTACAATTATTATTGCCCGGCGTTTAATGATGCGTTGATGCTGGAATATTTGGTATCAAAATCGAAATAAATGTTATCTGCTCCTGCAGTGCAGGCGGGGTAAAGCCCAAACCCAGGGATCAGCATAACCCTTTTTTATAATAAAATAATATTTGCTTACCCCACGTATGATTGATACATTTGCATCTATCAATATATCCCTCATGGAGTTAAAGCAGCTGGAAAAAATTGCCAAGGCCCTGGGTGATATCAATCGCCTCCGGATCTTAGCGGATATGTCTGCAGGCGGCGGCTCCATACAATGTGCGCAAATAATGAATGTTACGGAACTGGCTCAACCCTCTGTGAGCCACCATATCAAAACGCTGATAGAAGCGGGCCTGGTAGCACCTGAAAAAGAAGGCCGCAGTTATACTTATCTACTGAATAAGAATTTACTGAGGGCATTTGGTAACGAGCTCGCAGAGCTTGCAGGAAAATGATCGCTGCATTTGAAAAATATTGACCAATTAACAACAAATGTTAATTAGTAACATCTGTAATTTTAGTTGTTAAATGGGTATCGAAAAATTACCTTTGTCTCTTTTTTACCGACTAAATGCCTGCCAGCGTTCGTCCGTACCGGACATTTTTGTAAAGATTAGTTATTATTATACCAGTATTTAATATGAATCAACATTTAAGAAGCAAACAACAGCAGGCTAATTTAATAATAGTTTTAGGGTTAGTATTATCACCTTTTTTTCTTTTATCGCAGGGAAGCGTTAAAGACAGTCTGCTCGCTGAAGTGACGCTCAAAAACGCGATCGATTATGCGCTTATCCACCAACCGCTGATACAGCAGTCATTGGTAGATCAGCAAATAACGGATGCGAATATCCAGAGCAGGCTATCCCAGGTTTACCCGCAGGTTAACTTCAATTACAGCCTGCAGCACAATTTTATATTACAGTCTACCATTATCGGCGGCAACGTGGTCAAGCTCGGTGTTAATAATACTTCTGCCGGCCAATTTACCTTCACGCAAGCTATTTTCGACAAAGATGTTTTGCTGGCAAACCGCACCAAGGCTGATGCACGCCTGCAGGCCCGGCAAACGACCAGCAGCAATAAAATAGATATCGCAGCCGAAGTGTCCAAAGCGTTTTATGATATTTTGTCTACCATGCAGCAGATTAATATCTCCAATGAAAACATCGTGCGCATCGAACGGAGTTTGAAAGACGCCTATAATCAATATAAATCCGGCATCGTCGACAAGATCGATTATAAACGGGCTACCATCACGCTTAACAATGCCAATGCTTCTCTCAGAAGTAACCAGGAAATGCTCAAGGCAAAACAGGAATACCTTAAATCCCTGATGGGCTACCCGGTATCCGGCACGCTGAATATCATTCATGACACTACACAAATGGAAAGTGAGGTTGCACTGGATACTTTGCAGATGCCTGATTACACGGCAAGGATAGAATACCGGATATTGGAAACACAAAAGAGGTTGCTGCAATACAATGTAAAATATTACCGGTGGGGTTACTTACCGACTGTGTCCGCCAATGGTGCTTACAACCTTAACTATCAAAATGATAATTTTGGAAAGGTATATGGCAACAATTATCCCAACTCTTTTGCCGCGATCACCCTGGGCCTGCCTATTTTCCAAGGAGGTAAAAGAAAGGCGGAGATCAGGATAGCCGAACTGCAGTTGCAAAGAAATGAGCTGGATATCGTCAATCTTAAAAATACGGTGAATTCTGGTTATTCGCAGGCGATGGCTAACTACAAAAGTAACCTCCAGTTTTACCTGGCGTTAAAGGAAAACCTTTTGCTGGCGAAAGAAGTGTATGATGTAATTCAATTACAATATCGTTCCGGTATCAAGACATACCTGGAAGTGATCACGTCTGAAACCGATCTTCGTACCTCGCAAATTAATTATTACAATGCCATGTACCAGCTGATGGACAGCAAGATCGATGTGCAGAAAGCATTGGCGCAGATCAACTATTAAACAAACATCTATAAAAGCTTATCAATAAATTTAAAATTACGCATCGTATGTCCTTTCATCACATCAATAAATATATATGTTTCGCGGCCGTTATTCTGCTGGCATCCTGCGCCGACAAAACGCCACCTGCTCCACAGGCGCCGCCGCCTGTAAAAGTAACGTTGCACCAGGTAGAGCTGTCAGATGCGGTTTATTATGATGAATATCCCGCAACCGTAACAGCTTTAAATCAAATCGAACTGAGGCCACAGGTAAGTGGTTTTATTACCGGCGTGCATTTTAAAGATGGCGACCGGGTAAAAAAGGGCCAGTTATTGTACACCGTGGATCAGCAATTATATTCCGCTAATTACCAGCAGGCGGTGGCTAATTCAAAAGTACAGGAAGCCAACCTGAACCTGGCGCAAAAAGATGCCAACCGGTATCATGAACTTGACAAAAACGATGCGGTGGCAAAGCAGTTGGTGGACAATGCAGACGCAGCGCTGGAAGTCGCAAAAAAACAGGCGGACGCTTCCCGGGCTAATATCCAGGCTGTTCAAACGAGCGTAAAATATACCAAAGTTTATGCGCCTTTTGACGGAGTGATTGGTATTTCTGCCGTTAAACCTGGCGCACCGGTTTCAGCCGGACAAACAGCACTCAATACAATATCTTCAGACAAGGAACTCGCGGTGGACTTTAACCTCGATCAAAAAGAAATATTCCGTTTTTCAAAGCTGATGAGTGAAAAGCAGAAGCCCGGCGATTCGACATTCACACTTGCTTTTGGTAATGATGTTTATCCCAACCCGGGCAAGATCGCTTTACTGGACAGGGCGGTCAATCCCCAGACAGGGACTTTAAAAGCAAGGCTTATTTTCCCGAATACAAAAAATTTATTGGTGGCGGGAATGAATGGTACCGTACGCGTAAAGAACAATGCATCTACCAAAGCTGTTGTTATTCCTTACAAAGCGGTAACGGAGCAATTGGGTGAATTTTTCGTGTATGTGCCTAACGACAGCAATAAGGTATCACAGAAGAAAGTAGTACTTGGCAAACAGATCGGTACAAATATTATAGTTACGCAGGGCTTAAAGGGAGATGAAAAAATTGTTGTGGAAGGTGTTCAGAATTTGAGAGAAGGAGCTGTGATCAATGCATCGACACAGTCTGCCCCGGCAGATACGGCCAAGCCAAAAAAATAAATGGAAGGTCGGGCGCCTGGTTCCGGATGCCCGCGTTTCTTTATTTTGACATGTGCCAGGCTATAATAACCTGTTAACGCTGCAGTCACGCGAACACGATTACCGGGTAGAAGGACAGGACAATACAACATCCGCTTACCCGCGACAACCAACAGCAAACAGAAACCGGAAAAAGAAACAGATTTAAGAAATTTTATGATAGCAGATACTTTTATAAAAAGACCCGTAACGGCAATAGTTATCTCTGTTGTTATCGTGTTGGTAGGTGTGATCGCATTGACAACGTTACCGATCGCCCAATACCCTGATATCACGCCTCCGACTGTTACTATTAACGGAAGCTTTACAGGCGCAGATGCGCAAACGGTGGAGCAAACAACCACGACTGCCATTGAAACGCAGGTGAATGGAACACCGGGCATGACGTACATGTCGAGCAACAGTACCTCCAGCGGCCAGAGCAGCATCAACGTGAACTTTGAGATCGGCACCGATATTAATATTGCTACATTGGATGTGCAGAATCGTGTAGGTGTGGCCCAGCCCGCCCTGCCGGATGTGGTAAAGCGGTTAGGCTTAACCGTTCGTAAGCGTAACCCGAGTATCATGGTGGCACTCGCCCTGTACTCACCGAACGGTACACACGATGCGAACTTCCTCGGTAACTATGCCAATATATATTTAAAAGATGCCTTGCAAAGGGTAAAAGGTGTGGGCGATATTGTTTCCAGGGCAGATGATTTTGGTATGCGTATCTGGCTTAATCCTGAGAAACTAGCCAACCTGAACATGACCACCACCGACATTACGCAGGCGCTGACTGAACAAAATATACAGGTGGCCGCCGGAACGGTAGGCGGTAACCCGCAGCCTTTTCAACAAAGTTTTGAGTACACGGTACTTACCAATAGCCGTATCAATACTACAGAGCAGTTTGAAAATATCATTGTAAAAACAGTGCCGCTGACCGGTACGATTGTTTACCTGCGGGATGTTGCCAGGGTAGAACTGGGTAAGTTTGATTATGGCAGCAATGCCTATGTAAATGGAAAGCCGGCTGCGTTCGTTTTGATATACCAGGCGCCCGGTGCCAACGCGTTAGATACTTACGATGGGCTCAATAAGGCATTGACCGACCTCAAAAAAACTTTTCCGAAAGATGTTGATTACCTCGTTCCACTGGAAACAGTGTCCGTTGTAAAAGTGTCTATAAATGAAGTGGTACATACCCTGGTGGAGGCATTGATATTAGTGGTGCTGGTGGTGTTCCTCTTTTTACAAAGCTGGCGCGCCACGCTTATCTGCGTACTGGCGATCCCGGTATCGCTGATCGGAACTTTTATCTTTTTTATACCTTTCGGATTTACCATTAACACGCTTACGTTATTCGCCTTTGTACTGGCCATCGGTATCGTAGTGGATGACGCCATCGTAGTGGTAGAGGCTGTGCAACATTATATTGATCACAATAAATTGTCCGCCAGAGAAGCCACTAAAATGGCGATGAAAGATATATCGGCGCCGGTTGTTGCCATCGCGTTGATCCTGGCAGCCGTATTCGTACCGGTAGGATTTGTGCCGGGTATTGTCGGAAGGCTTTACCAGCAATTCGCTATAACGATCGCCGTATCTGTTATCATTTCTGCTTTCGTCGCGCTTTCACTTACGCCTGCTTTATGTTCAATGATGTTAAAGCCATCGAAAGGTGAAGGCGATAGAAAAAATTTACTGGAAAAATTCTTTGCCTGGTTCAACAGGGGATTCGGAAAGATCACGGCTTCTTACACAAGAGGCGTTGGGAAATGGATCAGGGCCACACCGATCGTACTGATCATGCTGGTTTGTTTATTTGTGGGCCTCTTCTTTTTATTCAAGAACAAACCATCAGGCTTTATTCCTACGGAAGATGAAGGACGCCTGTATGTAACTTACGAAATGGCGGAAGCGGCGTCTACCAGTCGCAGTAAAGAGATGCTGCTGACCGTAATGAAAAGAGTGCAGGATATTCCTGGTGTAAGGATAGTGGGCGGATTGGCTGGTCTGAACATCATCAGCTTTTCCAATAAATCAAATGTGGGTACCATGTTTGTAAACCTAAAACCATGGGATGACCGTACAAGTAAAGAATTGCAATTGAAAAACATCATCACCGAGATACAAAAGCGAACGGCTGATATAAAAGAAGCCAGGATACTAGCGATCGGACCACCCGCCATACCGGGGCTTGGTGCTACGGCCGGTTTTACTTTTGAGCTGCAGCAGACTACTAGCACGGATAGCATCCAACAGTTTGAAACCGTGGCCCGAAAATTTTTAGGCGCCTTGAATAAACGTGCTGAAATAGGGCAGGCTTACACCTTCTTTACCACGCATACACCAGGTTACCAGGCGGATGTAGATAAAGAAAAAGCGAAACAATTGGGCGTGTCTGTTTCGGATGTGTACACAACTATGTCTACATTACTCGGCAGCAGCTATGTCAATGATTTTAACCTGTACGGGCGAAACTTCAGGGTAATGGCCCAGGGCGATAGTACTTACCGCTCTTCCATCGGGGAAGTCGGCAAATATTATGTACGAAATAACCAGGGAGGTATGGTGCCCATGGCGTCGCTTCTTACGAGCCGGATAATTGAGAGCCCTTCCCTGATCTCGCATTATAATATTTACCGGTCAATTGAAATAAATGGTTCGCCTAAACCGGGTTTTAGTAGCGGCCAGGCCATCGAAGCATTAAAAGAAGTGGCTGCGGAAACATTACCGGCAGGCTATAGCTACGAATTTTCCGGCCTTAGCCGTGAGGAAATAAAAGCCGGCAATGCTACGACCACTATATTTGCGATCTCGATCGTGTTTGTATTTTTATTCCTGGCGGCACTGTACGAAAGCTGGTCGGTGCCATTTTCTGTATTGTTCGCCGTGCCGATCGGTGCCTTTGGTTCGATCCTTACACTGACATTCCTGCCGGGCCTTACAAATAACGTGTATGCGCAGATCGGCTTGATCACGCTGATCGGGCTGGCTGCCAAAAATGCCATTCTGATCGTGGAATTTGCCAAGGAACGGGTAGACAGGGGAGTAGAAATTATACCAGCCACCATACAGGCGGTGCAGTTGCGGCTACGCCCGATCGTTATGACATCACTGGCCTTCATCCTTGGCGTACTTCCGTTGGCATTTGCAAGTGGCGCCGCGGCAGAGTCACGCAAAACAATCGGCTGGACGGTTTTTGGCGGAATGATATCCGCTACCACCCTCGCAATATTTGTAGTGCCGGTACTTTTTGTATTGATTACAAAATTTACCTACGGTAAAAAATTGAAGCAGATGAAGAATGAAAGGCAAATGGAAGCCGAGGTGGATAAATCAATTATCGAAGGAAATATAGGATAGGCGTATCGCCGGGCGCCGGTGGAGGTGCCCGGCACAAATTATGAATGTGGAATATTATTTCGTATAACTGCCACTGTTACCATTAGTTGACCTACATGCCGCATGGTGTGTTCGGCAGCGTGAAATAAAAGTCCGATAACGGTAGATGGTAAGCCGGCCCTGCCAATACCGCGGTAATCCGCCAATATGTGTTCGTCGGTTATGCTCACTTGTTCAATCGCCCTGTCCACCTGCATATCAAAACGTTTCACCAGTTGCTCCGTAGAATATCCTGTTTCCGAGTTCCTGCCTTCCGCGGCAAGCTGGTCGAATTGTAATTCGCTCAACCCTTCATTGCGCGCATAGGTAAATACCCTGTCGAGTACACCGCTTAAATGTTGTAAATGAAAGCCAGGTGAAGCCAATCCCGCCGGACGGTCCCAAAGCAGGGCGGCAGGAAAATTCAGCATAATCTCATGTACTTCTTCACGTGCCTGTAGTAAGGCGTGTGCCACTGGCTGTAAAAGCGGGGGAATACCAGGCAAAGGTCCTCTTTGCCACACTTCGTGTTTTTGCATCGACATAATAGAATGGTGTCTGCAAAAGTAATTCAATACTGGTAATACGACGAATGTTTGCAACTTGTAAGGGTAATTAAAACACACCATCATGAAATGTTCCATCAAAGTGAATCGCTGGTCATCACAAGTATGTTACAAGTGGGTTTTACAACTTTGCGCTATAAATTCTAAAACCCCAACCCTGCAACCCACAAGTACGTTCCAACGGCGTTTTCACACCTCGCTCTATAAATTATAAAACCCCAACCCTGCAACCCACAAGTACGTCCCAGCGGGGTTTTCACGGCACGCTTTCCGAATTATAAACCTCCAAGCGTGCAACCCCGCTGCAGAAAAGTAGTCCGATTCCGTTGATCTATCAATGATTGCAGACTCCGTAACAGTATAAAAGTGCAGGCTCTTTTAAACAGCAGGGTTTCACGGTTGACACATTTAAGGCTCAACCGGTAAACTGTGAAAACCCCGCTGGGACCTACTTGTGATGATATATAAGTAGTAGGTAATTTTGCTATTGCCTGGCG